>VGDN01000195.1 GCA_016869695.1 Alphaproteobacteria bacterium | reverse complement strand
AGCCAATGGCCTGGCTTGAGAACCTGTCTGGTATACAAAAACTAGAAAAAATCTCGACGGAAGAGCTGCTCGAGGAAATAATCTTGATGGGACTGCGTTTGCGCGAGGGAATCAGAAACAATATTTTCCAAACTCACTTCCAAAAAAATCTCGACGAGATTCTGGATATAAAAAAGCTGCAAATGCTTGCAGATCAAGGCATAATCGACTTCTCAGAAAACCATATTCGTGTTACGGATAGCGCCAGGATTCTGACTAACTCGGTGATTGAAAAGGTGTTAAGTGCTAGGTATCAAAGAAATGAACTTATGGCCTAGGTCAGAGACCCAGACCAACGAGGACAAACTCAGCACATCTTATCTTTTACTGACTCTGTCCTCACGCTTGCATCCAAAATATATGAAAAAAATTTTCTTTCTTCTCCCCCTGTTACTCTCTTCATGTGTTGGCTTTGATCGTATGACTTGCATGCGTCCGTCAGAATATGACGTAAACACTGCACAGTCTTATTATGACAGCTTCGGCGCCGTGTTAGTTAGCAACCAAGAACATGAAAGATTGCGGAAAAAGTTTATCTGCAACTATCGCGCCGGTGACCAGATTTACATCTACCAAACCTTCTTTAACAAAAAATACATACTGGTGCGCTACGGCCAGGCAATCACTTACATCGAGGAATGAAGAAAGATCAAAACTCTGACTTAAAAAATTTTATCTCCGGTTTGGAAAAGGAGATGGATGACTCGGTAGTCAAAGAAACAGAGCATGGAGCTAGTCCTGCGGGTAATGCTGTAGAGATGATCGATGCAAAATCTCTTCCTCGAGAATCAAAGCTGGCACGCCTTCTTTTTATTGCTGCAGCGGTCTTTATCGTCGTCCTATTTTTGATGTGGCACTAGCCAATATTCCACAGCTCCCAACAACTAATGCTGTTGCTGTAACCCCGCCATCATGAATCTCGCTAATCGTAAAGGAAGCTAGAGCGGCAAGGGCAAACTGGATTGTGCCAAGTAGGGCCGATGCTGATCCGCTGTGAGCAGCATGATTGGCTAAAGCTAGCGCTGTCGCGTTAGGAAAGAGCATACCACAACTACAAATAAAGATGAAAAAGGCGGCGGTGAGTAACCAAAAATTTTCTGGGCAGCTGAGCAAAAACAGACCGGTCAGTAAAGGGATAAGAAGAAGCTTGGGAAAAAGCTCGGCAACCGACATTCTGCGCAGCAAGTAAGCATTGATCTGAGAGGCGATAACAAAACCAATCGAGTTGATCGAAAAGATGAGTCCATATTGGTGCGGCGAGATAGCAAAGAAGTCGAGATAAACCGTTGGTGAACCAGTGATAAATGCGAAGAGGCCGGCCATCATCAAGCCGCCGGTTAGAGCGCTAATCACGAAATTCTTGTCGCGCAGAATCTTAGAATATTTTTTGAAGACGCGTGAAATTTTTTCGTCGGGATTAGCCCCTTTCGTTTCAGGAACGGCGCGCCATGCGAGTATCAAACAAAAAACCGCAAACAGGGCCAGGAAGGCAAAAATTGAGCGCCAACCAAACGCTGCTAGCAGGATGTTACCAACCAGCGGAGCCAATATCGGCGCCACTCCCATCACCAGAATCAAATGCGAAAAAACGCGCGCTGATTCTTGTGGCGAAAAAATATCGCGCACGATTGCGCGTGGAATCACCGTCCCTGCACAAGCACCAAT
>VGDN01000194.1 GCA_016869695.1 Alphaproteobacteria bacterium | reverse complement strand
TTCTTTATGGATTTAGTCTTTGCCTCAACAAACACGGGCGAGGTCAAGACTGCCGAGATCTCACGATCTCTCACCACTGCCACCACTTCATCACCAAGTTTTACCGCCGATGTGTCGAAATAACCTTGGCCGATTGAAGTTTTAAGATTTGGAGAAAAGCCGCCGGAGCTTAGAATGCCAACTATTTTACCGTTCTTGCGGATCTCAGTTCCTTCGCGCGCGATGCCGCGATCAAGTAGTTTCACGCCAATTCTTTTGCGACGTACGCCTTCCGCTTTTTCCTTTAGGACGCGCTTAGCACCAATGAAGCTAGAGTTGGTTTTACTAACTACCCAACCAAGTGCTGCTTCGATTGGTGAGGTTGTGTCGTCGAGATCGTGACCATAAAGCGGATAGCCCATCTCCAAACGAAGTGAGTCACGAGCACCGAGTCCGATTGGCTTCACCTCTGTTTGTGACGATAAGTCGAGCCAGAATTTTTCGGCAGCGGGGTTTTTTATCGAAACCTCAAATCCATCTTCACCGGTGTAGCCGGTGCGACTGATGAAGACCTCTTCGCCGCTCTTTAGTTTGTAAGAGCCGAGATTCATGTAAGGCAGTGTTGCCAGATTTCCTGCGGCTAAAAATCTATTCAAAACTTCTTCTGCCTTACCGCCTTGCACTGCGATTAGCGCGCGATCAGCAAGTGCGTCGAACTTGATTCCTGCTGGTAAGTTGCTTCGTATCCAAGCTTCGTCTTTTTCTTTGCAGCCGGCATTAAGAACGATGAAGAACTTGGTGTCTGTAAGTTTGGTGATGATGAGATCATCAATGATTCCACCTTCTGGGTTGGTTAAGACTGTGTATTTCGCCAAGTTTGGAGTGCTAAGTGAGAAGTCGGTCGGAGTGATGTAAGACAAGAATTTCACGACATCAGCGCCTTCGATTAGGAACTGACCCATATGTGAAACATCGAAGATGCCGACATTGCCAGAGCGTGTCCATTCATGCTCTTTGAGCATTCCATCTGGATATTGGACTGGCATGTCATAGCCAGCAAATTCAACCATCTTTGCACCTTGGGTGCGATGGGTTGCGTTGAGAGCCGTTACTTTCATTTGAGATTAGTTGACAGGAGGAACTATTGGGGTTGTGGGTGCAGACTTGTTTTGCTCTTCGATTACTTTTTCCAAATCAGCTTTAACCGCATTGTTGGAAGCATTGGAGAGAGAGGCGAGGATAAGGCAGTTAAGCATGAAGATGGCGATTAGGATCATGGTGATTTTGCTTAATGCATTTGCTGCCGCTCTGCTGGAGATGGCAGAGTTGAGGCCGCCGGAACCGCCGCCAATACCACTTAGAGAATCACCGTCAGATTTTTGCAACAATACAAAAATAACCATCAAAACGGCGATGATGACTTGTAGAACTAGGAGAGAGAGTTGAAGATTTTCCATGCGCTGGGAAAGATTTTTTAGTGCAAAAGTGTTTAGTGCCCAGTGCTCAGAGGTTATGATAAGTCTGGGCACTGGGCACCGGCAACTGCGCACTTAAACAAGGGCAGCGCAAGGTAAAAATAACTTTTATTCGCGCAAGTGACTAGACACTGTTAGCTAATTATTTTTCCTGGGCTTTTCCGCGAATTTTTGCTCATTTTTTTGAAAAATTTTTTGCAGTATGTCGAATACAGCTTCAAAATTTTTCAAAAAAGTCGCGAAAAATTAGCGAAA
>VGDN01000193.1 GCA_016869695.1 Alphaproteobacteria bacterium | reverse complement strand
GTTGATCTCTTGAGCCAGCAAGCCTTGCTGGACAAGGTTGCAGATAAGGTTGTGGATTATTTGGTGACTGCGCAAAAAACACCAAGTTCTGCGGTTGGTGCTGACTTAACTCATATTAAGGTTTATCTCAGCAGCCTAGGCAAATGGCTGATGGTTAAGGGCAAAATCGAAAGTAGTAATTTGGTTAATCAACTTAATATTGAGTCAATTTCGCGCGATTACGTGGCAATTACGGTGAATTACATTGGCAAGGGCAGCATCGAAGAATCCTTTGCCAGAGCTGGTTTATCGCTTGTTAAAACATCTGAAAATTCCTTTACTATCGATGCAAACTAGAAACAGATTTCTGATTTTGCTGACGATTCTAATTTTTGTCGGAGGCTTGATTTATCTAATCAGATCAGTCCTTGCCCCATTCATTTGTTCGCTAGTAATTGCCTATTTTCTTGATCCGTTAGTTTATCATCTAACTAGCAAACACGGACTTTCACGCCTGAAGGCGACTTCGCTCATCATTGGTTTATTCTTTGCGATTTTCATCAGCGTCGGCGCGATTTTGATTCCGGTGATTTACATACAGTTGGTTGATCTCATCGAGTCTCTCCCGCACTACATAAAAACCATCGCGCATAATTTTTACCCCAAAATAATTTCGATGTTGGAATTGCTTGGATTGAAGCCCGACGGTGATTTTATTCATTTGATTGGTAATGAAAAAACCAACTCCTACCTCATCGATTGGTCACGTAATTTTATCGGCAACACACTTACTTCTTCGCTTACTCTAATCAATATTCTCTCCCTGGTGTTTATCACGCCGATTCTGATTTTTTACCTGCTCAAGGATTGGGATATTTTTATGCACAGGATTTACGAACTCCTGCCAGAAAGCATTTCTACTACCGCCAAAGAACTCGCTTCCGAGATTAACAAAACCCTCTCCGGATATGTACGCGGACAGCTCAATGTCTGTTTTATCATGGCAATTTTTTACTCCGCTTCACTCAGTATCGCTGGGCTGAATTTCGGATTTCTAATTGGCTTTCTCACCGGAATTTTTTCCTTCATTCCTTATGTTGGCATGCTTTCCGGAACTAGTGTGGCAGTAGTTGTAGCGCTGTTTCAATGGGGATTGGATATCACCAATCTTTCCATCATCGGTGTGATTTTTGTGGTCGCACAAATCATCGAATCGAACTTTCTGACACCACAACTAATCGGCAACAGGATTGGTCTCCACCCGGTTTGGGTGATCTTTGGCCTGTTTTTCTTTGGGGTCTTGTTTGGATTTTTAGGAGTACTCCTCGCCGTCCCTCTCAGCGCCATCTGCGGTGTCGTCACGAAATATTTTGTAAGGAAGTATTGGAAAGAATTTATCTAAATTTATGCAACAAATTATCGAATCCGCCTTTGAAAAAAGAACAGAGATCAACTTACAAACTACTGGCGAGATACGTGATGCAGTCAATCAGGCCCTAGCATTACTCAATACCGGAAAAATCCGTGTTTGTGAAAAAATCGATGGTGTGTGGCGGGTGCATCAGTGGATTAAGAAAGCGATCCTACTCTCGTTTCGACTCAATGATAACAAGCTTGGAGTCGGTGGCTGCTTCGACAAAGTGCCACTAAAATTTGCAAATTGGAGTGAAGAAGATTTTCGTCGTGCAGGCTTTCGTGCCTTGCCGGGTGCGGTTGTGCGCTACTCATCCTTCATCGAAAAGAACACC
>VGDN01000192.1 GCA_016869695.1 Alphaproteobacteria bacterium | reverse complement strand
TACTTTGGCAATTTCAGCAAAAACTTTTTCACAAGCCGAGCTTGGCGTCACCACAAAAACAAAATCGACATCGGTTACCAAGTTGCTCACCGCAAAGATCCGTCGACTAAGTTTTACTCCCGGTAAAAATTTTTCGTTGCTGGTTTTGTGATTAATCTCATCAATGATTTGCGCCTTGTTTGCTTGCAAGAAAACTTCGTGACCATTTTTAGCAATAAGGTCAGCAAGTGCTGTACCCCAGGCCCCGGCGCCGATTACTAGAACTCGTTTCATTAGATTTTCTTTTCGATTACAACCATAGCACTGGCGAATTTTTTTTCGTCAGTGAGCGAGAGATGAGCTACAAAATCTTCGACAGCAAAATGCTTTTTTACGAAGTCAGATTTGCCATTCAGGATTTTTATTTTTGGCTTACCGAGTTCGTCATTTTCAATCTCGAGATCAAGAAAATTTATTCCCCGACCAATACCTAAGCCAAGAGCTTTAGCGAATGCTTCTTTGGCAGCAAATCTCGTCGCTAAGAAAATTGTCCGTGCTGATTTTTTTTCAGCAAATTCCGCCTCATTTTTGGTGAAAATTCTGGATAGAAACTTCTCTCGAAATTGCCCTCCAAATTTATTTTCTAAATCCTCGATTCGCTCTACCGACACAAGGTCAATTCCAATACCAAGAATCATGTGAAAAAAATTGCATGTTTGATAGGCATTTTTAGACAACCCAAAATCTCAAATTAGCTAGAAAATTTTTAATGTTCTCCGAAAAAAACATCGTTATCACGATTGGCAATTACGGCACGATTGTTACATTGCACTCTGGTAGAAAAACCGATGAGAAGTTTTTCGAAGATCTAAATGATGACGCCAAATCGCAACTAACTGAATTTTTTGGAAGAAGAAAATCGCTGCCGATCTATATCCTGCTTGATACCATAGACCAGAGCTACAAGAAAAAGATTTATCCCGCGATCAAAATTAGTGATCTAAAACGCATCGCCAAAAGAGATATGATGAGCGATGGCGACAGCAGCAGCATTAAAAATTACATGTTGATCAATAATAAATCTATCACGAAACAAGCAAATAAGCGCTTGGAATGTCTGTTTGTCTCTTCTTCCGATTCCGACATGATCAACAAATGGATCGATTTTCTAATCGAGCTCCAAAATCACTTGATCGGTATTTATATGTCACCGGTTGAGAGCTTTAACCTCTTCAAGCTCTTAAAAACAAACATCAAAATGCAATCAAAGGTACGAAATAAGAAGAACGACCTTTATTGCCTAGTGATCCAAAACAAGGTTAGCGGTATCAGACAAATAGTATTCTCTGGTCAAGGGATAGTCTTTACTCGCGTGGTGAACTACAATTTCGATCAAAATGATTTTTTAGAAAAATATGAGCACGATCTTTACAGCACCTTTGAATATCTAAAAAGAATCTATCCGAGCCTTGCCATGGCTGAACTGGATATCATCAACATCCTTCCCGGAAAAGCATTAGACAAACTAATCAACAATAACAATTCGGAGCTTAATCTTGTTAATTACACACCAAACGATGTCGCAACAAAAATTAGTTACCCATCATTGGCGAGTAACGATTACTGTGACACCTTAGTGTCAAAAGCTTTCTCTGAGGGAAAAAAAATACTGAGATTTACCATCCCAAAAATTTCCTCTCTAGAAAAATTTTTTCTCGCTCTCAATGCATCTTACTACATCAATCTCGTTGTTGTGGTTGGTATTTTC
>VGDN01000191.1 GCA_016869695.1 Alphaproteobacteria bacterium | reverse complement strand
AAAGCTGCAACAACATCAACAATCGAGAAAAACCACTTCTGTGATTTTTCATCAAAGTGACGACGGATTCTAAAATTTTCGAAAATGGAGAGGGTATTTTTCATGGTTTTTGGTTTGTGGTTAGGAGGAGAGTGGCGAGACTTTTTATGGTCTCGCCAAAAAATCTAAATCATCTTTTTCGGATCAACCCACTCATTAAACTGAGCTTCGCTAACCAATCCGGAAGCGATCGCGGCGGCTTTGAGAGTTGTTCCTTCTTTGTGTGCTTTCTTGGCAATTCTTGCGGCGTTGTCGTAGCCGATGTAAGGGTTTAGGGCGGTTACGAGCATTAAAGATTGGTCGAGCAATTCTTTGATGCGGTCGTGATTGGCAACGATTCCGACCAAACACTGATCAATGAAACTGTTAATTCCGTCAGAAAGAAGATTAATCGATTCGATGACATTTCTAATAATCATCGGACGAAAAACGTTTAATTCGAAATGGCCGTTTGAACCACCGACAGTTACAGCCACGTGATTTCCCATAACTTGGCAAGCAATCATTGTCATTGCTTCGCATTGTGTTGGATTCACTTTTCCTGGCATGATTGAAGAGCCAGGTTCGTTTTCTGGAAGGCTGATTTCGCCAAGGCCGGAGCGTGGTCCAGAAGCAAGAAAACGAATGTCGTTGGTGATTTTCATGCAGGAAGTCGCAAGAGAATTTAGTGCGCCGGAAAGGTTTACTAATTCGTCGTTACAAGCGAGAGCGAAGAATTTATTTTTATTGGTGTAGAAGCTGTCAGCGTAGTTAAGGCCTAGTCTGGCGAGGTTTGAATCTTTTACTTTCCAAACTCCGTCAGCCAAAGTTGTGCGACCTAAATCGAGTTCTAAAAGTTTTTTGTGCAGAGATTTTAAACCAGAAACTTCCGTAACTTTTTCAGCGAATTTCTCCGCAAATTTTGGATGGCAATTAAGCCCCGTTCCAACGGCCGTGCCGCCTTGGGCAAGGTGAGTTACGTAAGCAATCGCCTGCGAAACAAAAACCGCAGCACTTTGAATTTGCACTTTGTACGCCGAAAATTCCTGACCCAAAGTCACCGGAGTCGCGTCCTGCGTGTGTGTGCGGCCGATCTTAATAATGTTGTTAAATTCTTTTTCTTTTTTGCCGAGTTCGTTTGAGAAGCGAACGAGAGTTGGCAAAAGTTTTTCGTAAGTAGTCAAAACCGCCGCGACGTGCATGGCAGTAGGGAATGTGTCGTTTGAGCTTTGTCCTAAATTTACGTGATCATTTGGATGAACTGGCGATTTTCCGCCTTTTTGTCCGCTAACTTTTTCATTGGCGACTGACGCAATTACTTCATTCACATTCATGTTCGTCTGAGTGCCAGAGCCGGTTTGCCAGACTACGAGCGGAAAATGATTTTCGTAAAACCAATCGAAACGCGTGAGAATTGTATCAACCGCATCAACAATTTTATCGGCTAAATCTGGAGAGAATTTTTTGAACTCATCTGATTTTGGATCAGAGGCCATTAACTCTTTATTCGTCAGCGCCGCCGCCTTTTTTACTAACAACATCGCGTGCACCACTTCCTTCGGCATTTTGTGTCCAGGATTGTGATTTTGGATCGGAAAATTTTGAACCGAACGTTGGGTTTGAGCTGCGTAATAAGCGTCAGCAGGAACTTTAATTTCGCCGAATGAATCGGACTCGATGCGGAAATTTTGAGTCAAAATATTTACCATTTGTCATTTAATATTTATCATTTGATGGCATGTGATAGTAAGGC
>VGDN01000190.1 GCA_016869695.1 Alphaproteobacteria bacterium | reverse complement strand
TCATGTTTGATCATGTCGGCGTTATTCAGTTTGATGGCAAAGTCACAAGCGAAGAACTGATGTTCGAAGCTGCGCTGGAAGCGGGCGCAAACGAGGCTGAGTCTTCCAATGATCTACATATTATCATCACTCAAACCGAAAATTTTAGCGCCGTGCGCGATGCTTTAATCAAAAAATTCGGCGACCCGATTTCTGCTAAACTTGATTGGAAAGCCAAAACCCCGCTTGAGATCAGCGATCAGGAGCAGGTGCAAAAACTAACTAAGATGATTGATGCGCTGGAAGACTGCGATGATGTTTCGATGG
Organism: Alphaproteobacteria bacterium; assembly: GCA_016869695.1. Lineage (GTDB taxonomy): Bacteria > Pseudomonadota > Alphaproteobacteria > Rickettsiales > UBA1997 > UBA2645. Next base: position 1,517 of record VGDN01000190.1, on the reverse strand, counting down.
TGACAGGGAATTACGTAATAATCGGCTAGAGTCACCCTTCGACAGGCTCAGGGTGACCCCCTCCTTAACAACTATCTAGAATAAAACTCAGTGATGAAATGTGGCTGCATCTCAACTGGATAAGGAACTTCAGCAAAGACCGGCTTCTCGGTTAGCTTCACGGAGTAAGTATCCTTGTCGAGAGTGAGATATGTAGGAAGATCGCGATCCATCTTTTGTAAAGATTCCAAAGCGATGTTTAGCTTACGCGATTTTTCGCGCACCTGCACTACATCTCCAATCTTTAGCCTGTAAGATGCGATGTTAACTGACTTACCATTCACCGTCACATGTTTGTGACTTACAAACTGACGTGCAGCAAAAATTGTTGGCACGAAATTTGCGCGGTAAACCACGACGTCGAGCCTCGATTCCAAAAGCGCGATGAAGTTTTCGCTGACATCACCTTTTGATTTAGAAGCCAAAGAAAATGTGTTGAAGAACTGCTTCTCGGAGATGTTTCCGTAATAAAATTTCATCTTCTGTTTAGCGCGAAGCTGAGTGCCATAGTCACTCGTTCTGCCCTTTGATGAAGCGCCATGCTGGCCTGGTTTGTAGTTACGCTTAGCGTAAGGATCTTTTGCTTGACCCCATAGGCTGCCACCGAATTTACGGCTGGCTTTTTTCTTAGCGGAAACGCGTTTTGTCATTTGTCTGAAAGTTTTTATAACCACTCCACCTGAAGAAGCCGATCTCTGACTTTGTCTTTTTGGCAAAAATCGGCTTCTTCAGGTGGAGTGGGTATAGATTTCCATTGGTTCCATGGGATTTCTCGTTTTCCCCAAAGAATTTTTAAGAGGCTTACGCTCTTAGAAGGAAGAAGACAAAACCGCTTTTGCAAAGAATTTTTGTTTTTCTTCGGCTGCGAGGAGCGTAAGCGTATCAAGACATACGTGCGCACCGCAGCAGACGAAAAAAATAAAAATTTCAAAGCAAAAGGTAGGTTTTGAGGGCGCGCACGATTAGGATCTAATCCTTCTCGTCAATCACTTTGTCGAACTTCGGACGTTTTTGCTCACCGGGATATTTCAACTCACCCTTTCTGCCGCAGGCACCAAGCAAGAATAACATCAAAAAGATCAGCTGAAAAAAAAATTTGAGTTTCATGACCTTAAAAATTTCTTCGCCTTCGCAATCTCCTCCTTCACCCTCACCTGCGAAGTGCCGCCGATGCTGGTACGGCTGGCGACGGAGTTTTCCACCGAGAGCACGTCAAAAATTTTTGCAGAGATTTTTTTCTCGATTTTTTGTAGGTCAGAGATTTTTAACTCATGTAGCTCCAAGCCTTTATTCTCAGCTATCTTCACGATTTGACCGGTAACGTGATGTGCTTCACGGAAAGGCATTTTAAGATTTTTTACTAACCAATCAGCCAAGTCGGTAGCTGTAGAGTAGCCACTCCCAGCCATCAGCAACATCCGCTCTTTATTCACCTTCATGTCGGCAACCATGCCCGCCATCGCACGCAAGCAAAGTTT
>VGDN01000189.1 GCA_016869695.1 Alphaproteobacteria bacterium | reverse complement strand
ACAAAGAAAAAATCCTACAGCCCCTAATCGAGAATCTGCAGGCCTTAAGCGACATGATTCATAAATGCGAAATCTGTGGCAATCTTGATGAGGGCAATATTTGCGGTATCTGCGCAAACACACAACGTGACGCCAGCATCATCTGCATCGTCGAAGAAATCGCCGACCTATGGGCAATCGAGCGAGCTGGGAATTATCGCGGAAAATATCACGTGCTTGGCGGCAATCTATCAGCCATCTCCGGCAAAACAATCGCAGACCTTAATCTTGACTCGCTTTACTCCCGCCTAGAACAAAAAGGTATCACCGAGATCATCATCGCTACCAGCGCCACCATCGACGGCCAAACCACCGCGCATTTTCTGGCGGAAAATCTACGCGAGTTCAAGACTAAGATCACTCGCCTAGCCTATGGAATCCCAGTTGGCAGCGAGCTTGATTATTTAGACGAAGGCACGATCTCTATAGCCTTTAAAACAAGATTGGAGTTCTAATGAATTTTCTTACTCGGCACCTTCGCGAATCTGGCGAATCTTACTTCGAACACTTCCTCTTCGCCTTCAGCATTTCGATGTGGATGATTGTAACTAGTTTAGTCCTACTCTGTCATGCAATCTTCCCTTTCTCCTTCATCTTCTCGGCCAGCAGCAGTGTTAAAAAAATCAATCAAGTGATGCAGAAGAGAATTGAGACTCTGGTTAGTCGTAGAGCTAAGAACCAGTCCTAAATCCCTAACTTACGCAACGCTCTGCGCCTCAGAAGGACATTCCTTCATCTCAATTGAGCTTGTGCAAAAAATTTATTGAGCTGTTTCTAATTTTGGTTAACTTTTGCGGCTATAGCAAACTGCTCTATTTTCCTAATTCTAGCATGACCCTTACTAGAGTCGGTAGCAAAAGTGGTCAGAAAAGGGGTCATACCCCTTTAACCCAAATGATTATGATCTCCTTCCAAAAAATTATTCTTGATCTGCAAAATTTTTGGGCTGCGCAAGGTTGCGCAATCTTACAACCCGTTGATACGGAGGTTGGTGCCGGCACTCTTCATCCAGCAACTGTTTTGCGCGCACTGGGCAAAAAACCGTGGAAGGTAGCATATACTCAACCTTGTCGCCGCCCTACGGATGCACGCTACGCCCAAAATCCAAATCGCTTAAGTCACTACTACCAATTCCAAGTTCTACTCAAACCAGCGCCACAAAACATCAAAGATCTTTACATGCAAAGCCTTGATCTGATTGGTTTAGACACCAGAAACAATGACATCCGTTTTGTAGAAGATGATTGGGAAAATCCTTCGGTGGGGGCGTCTGGATTGGGTTGGGAAGTTTGGTTTAATGGCATGGAGATCACGCAGTTCACTTACATGCAGCAAGTCGGCGGTATTGAGTGCGAAGTAATTCCGGCCGAAATCACTTACGGGCTTGAGCGCATCGCCATGCATATACAAAATGTAAATAGCATTTTTGACATCAGATGGACTGATGAAATTACTTACGCCGACGTCTTCAAGCAAAGCGAAATCGAGAACTCAGCCTTCATTCTTGAACATTCTAATATAGAAAATCTTTTACGGAATTTTTCTGAGGCAAAAGAGCAGTCACGGGTTTTGGCAGAAAAAAAACTACCGATTCCGGCTTACGAACAAGCGCTCAAAGCGAGTCACATCTTAAATCTCCTAGATGCGCGCGGCGCGATTTCAGTGAATGAAAGAACTTCTTACATCAATCAGATTAGGGGCTTAGTAAAGGTAGCCTGTGAGGAATTTGATAAAATCTGCTACTGATATTTCTGTGATATTTGGTGCGGTCGAGAAGACCAAGTCCCCCCTTGGGGGATTTAGGGGGAATAAAATCTGCTACTGATATT
>VGDN01000188.1 GCA_016869695.1 Alphaproteobacteria bacterium | reverse complement strand
ATCGGCGCTAATCTTCCCGTCACCGAACCAACTGGCTCGATGATCGTCGATATCGGTGGCGGCACAACTGAAGTCGGCATCCTGTCTCTTGGTGGCATAGTTTACTCAGGATCAGTGCGGGTTGGCGGCGATAAGATGGATGAAGCGATCATCTCTTACATCCGTCGCTACCACAATCTCCTCATCGGCGAATCAACAGCTGAGCGCATCAAAAAATCCATCGGCGCTGCCTGCTCTCCACAAGAAGGAGATGGTGCCACCATCGAAGTAAAAGGCCGTGACCTCTCCAACGGCATCCCGAAAGAGATGATATTAACCGAAAGGCAGATCGCCGAAAGCTTGACTGAACCCGTCGAACAAATCATTAACGCCATCAAAGTTGCTCTCGAATGCACCCCACCAGAACTTTCATCCGACATCGTCGAGCGCGGCATCGTCCTTTCTGGCGGCGGCGCTTTGCTGAAGAATCTGGATTATGTCGTACGTCAGGCCACCGGCCTGCCTGTCTTCGTCGCTGAAGATCCCCTGCTCTGCGTTGTCAACGGCTGTGGTAAGGTTCTGGAAAACATAAAGATGTTCAGGGCGACACTGTTTAGACAAGATTAGTGGTAGGATTTAGTGGTAAGTGGTAAGAAAATTTTCCTACTTCGCAGCTTGTGGAAACCTCTTACCACCATTTACTTCTCACCACTTTACCCCTTATCACTAAGCTAATGGTTTATCATCTTACCCCTAAACATAATCGCGCGCCCTACAGCCTCAAGCACAGCTTCGGTTTAATCTTCCACAAAATCGAAACGGTATTTTTTAGTTTTCTCTGCGTGATCTGTCTCATCACCTCGAAAGTTAGCCCGGATTTTTCTCGCGATGTTGCTGAAGTTTTTATCGATATATCTCTGCCAATTGCGCAGTTCGCGGCCTTCCCCTTCAACACTACGATTAACTTGATCACTAACTTTGGCGAGTTGGCCAACGCCAAAAGAGAAAATAAAAATCTCAAAGAGGAACTCGTGAAGCTTAAGGGCTTCTACATCAACTCGCTCAACATCCATCAAGAAAACAAAGAGCTGCGCCACATGCTCAACTTTGTCTCAGCAAAAACTGTAAGATACAAAACCGCGCGAGTAATCGGCCGATCAAGTCAAATCTTTAATCAAAAAATATTCATCGATGCTGGCAGAAACCGTGGGATCAAAGAGGGAGAACTGGTGATTGGAAAGTATGGTGCGATTGGTCGCATCACTGAAGTTTATGAAAACAAATCACATCTTTTTTTACTGACCGACGCCACATCACGCATTCCAATCATCACTTCAAAAGCAAGGATGAAGGCCATTCTGGCCGGCAACGGCAGTGGTCTGATGGAGATTTTATATCTACCAAAAAATCATCAAATCCAAGTCGGAGAGCTAGTGTTTACCTCAACAGATGGTGATGTTTTGCCTCCGGGATTTTTATTGGGGGTCGTCAAGAAAGTTAGTAGGGAATCAGCATCGGTATCGATGGTGGAGGATGTGATGAATGCTGATTTGGTTTCTGTTTTGGAGTAAAGTGATTACTTCGAGCCCTTATCTACCTGCCCCACATCTAGCTCAACCGAGGTAGCACGACCAAAAATCATAACAGAAATCTTCAACTTCTGTTTATCCACATCAAAGTCTTCAACCACGCCAGTAAAGGATTCAAACGGACCTTCATTCACAGTTACAGTTTCACCAATATCAAAAGCGATATGCTTAGCTTCTGATTCTTGCGCAGTTGCAGCCTTCAGGATATCTTGCATCTTCGAATCTGCGACTGGCTGCGGATTGTTTTTTCCGCCAAGAAATCCCATCACTTTTGGAATCGCATTTATGATGTTGTAAGCATCACCAATAAGGTCGGTATTAACAAATACATAGCCTGGGAAAAGCTTTTGCATCTCTTGCACCTTTTGACCTTTTTT
>VGDN01000187.1 GCA_016869695.1 Alphaproteobacteria bacterium | reverse complement strand
TGCCGTTACTTCAAACTATCAGGGCTTTTCCGGAGGGTGTAATGATTCCAACATTACCACCCCGGTATATCTTGGCGTTAATTATGCATCACTATTACAGGTCAATAATAACAACACGAACAACATCAGCTTATATAGCAATTCCTTAACACCATCCATCACTGCAACTGGTCCAGCCGGCAATCCTGGAAGTAATCCTGGCAGTAATAATACTCACTTATCCGTCACAACTAATGAAACCTCCATTGGATGCAGCGCTGTTGTACATAACGCAGTTTTTAACGGCTTAGTTTCTGAAATAATAATCATCGATGGCGTGGTTAGTAATAATGATATCAAAGCAATTATGAAATATTTTAGCAAAAAATATAATGTTACTCTGCGCTAGAAGTTACGCCGCAGGCAAATAAAAAGGAGCCGATCCTCTGGGATCGACTCCTTTTTGTAGTAATAGGAAAAATTACTTGACTAGCCAATAAGTTCGATATTAGCCGCGGCAACTCTACCTCTATTGCTCTCTTCTTCGTAAGATACTTTTTGTCCTTCTTTCAAATCACGAATTCCTTTCTCTTCAAGTTTGCTGATATGAACAAAGATATCCTTACCGCCCGCATCTGATTGAATGAAGCCGTAACCTTTGGTAGCGTTGAACCACTTTACTGTGCCTGTAGCCATTGTATTTATTTAGTTTTAGTTGATTTGCGCCCAAGAATTCGGGAAGCGAAGACAGAATAACACCTATCCTTTTGGCTTTACCAGCTTTATTTGCATTAGACGCCGTTAGTAATGACCAAGAACCATTCCCTCTTTAGACTCCAAACAAAATCCCTTCACCTCTTTCACGCCATTTTCAGTGGCAATCAACGTTACATTCTCGCTGGATTCTTCTGGCTCCTTATTAGCAACCGCAACCAACCTCGTCGCTGATTTTTTAATGAATGGAATACGCACAAAAACACGAAGATGGGTTGGAAGAATTTTCCACCACTCCTCGTGGTGATGTGGAGGCAGGGCAAAGATTGCGATTTGTGCGCGACCAGAATCAAGCTCAGCAATAACATCCTTGGTCTGCAAAAAATGAGTAATTGGCACTTCGGAATTATAATATTCACGTACCAAATATTCATATTCAGGATGTTGCGAAACAATATGTAATGGCTGCTCGCACATATTCGCCGCAGTAATCAACTTACGCCACACATCTACAACCAAAGATTCCGGAAGATCCCCCGCCGCTTTCTTGATCAACGCCTTAACCATATCCGCCTCACGTGCCGAGCGGATAAAAAACTTCTCACCATTTTTTTTCTTCAACTCACCAACATACCGCACCACTTTCATTCTTTGTTTGAGCAGCGAAATTAGCTGCTCATCAATCCTATCAATCTCGTTACGAAGCTTCGTTAACATGAAAATCAGATCAGTTTTTGGGCCAAAAAAAAGAGAGGTGGAAGTTGGAGATGTCGTCTTTTTAGCACAAGAAAAACCATTAAAACTAAGCAGCTGCGTCGAGTTAAGAAATTTTCCGCTCGCTTACCAAACCTACGGAACCCTGAACTCAGATCAATCGAACGCGATTCTGATCTGCCACGCTTTGACCGGAGATCAGTACGTCGCCTCAACAAATCCTGTCACCGGCAAGGATGGTTGGTGGAATTTTTTAATCGGTGAAGACAAGCCAATCGACACTAAAAAATTCTTCGTGATCTGTTCTAACGTAATCGGCGGATGTATGGGATCAGCTGGTCCGAAGGAATATGGAATTAACTTCCCTCTTGTCACAATCCAGGATATGGTGCGGGCGCAAAATCTTTTGCTTGAGCATTTCGGCATCAAAAAACTTCACGCCGTAATCGGTGGCTCGACTGGCGGGATGCAGGCTCTCACTTGGGCTACCCTCTTTCCAAACAAGGTGCGGATGGTGATTCCACTCGCCACTTCCTACCGCCACTCGCCACAAAATATCGCCTTTAACGAAGTGG
>VGDN01000186.1 GCA_016869695.1 Alphaproteobacteria bacterium | reverse complement strand
AGGGCGAAATTCTTGCGGCGTTTTCTTATCAAAAAAACTTGGCGGTTTTACATCGTGATTCAGCGATAATGCCGCGTGCCAAAAGAGCTTGGGCAAGTTGGATTTATTCAAAAAATGGGCACGAATCTGACAGAATTTCAGTAAGTTATTGGATGAATAATCTGCAAAATATTGATCACAATTTTCCGCTTTTTGTTACTCTCAATCCGAACGAAAAAATTTCTGAAGATAAAATTTTTGGACGTTTTGAATATGAGCATCCAGTCTTTGATTCACAGGCTATATTGGCGCAAAATCGAATCGCAGAAATTCAAGGAATTAATCGAATTTATTTCTGCGGAGCTTATCAAAAATATGGTTTTCACGAAGATGGAATCTCTTCAGCTCTTGCGGTAGCTAATCAACTTGATGTCTATGCGCCGTGGCAAAAATAAACAGCTTCTCACTTTGTTTGGCGGATGTTTGGCATAAAAGGCTCAGCCCTTCAGTAAATGCGTTTTCTTATAAGGTTTTTTACCTCTGTTTTGACATTGCTAAACCACATAAATTGCGTTCAAAATTTTTGTCATTGAATCGATTTAATCTTTTTAGTTTTTACGACAAAGATCATGGCGAGCGCGATGGTTCTAGTCTTGAGATCTGGATCAGAAAAATTTTATCTGAACATGGATTAAACCAAAGTAGTAAAAAAATCTTTCTTTTAACTCATCCGCGAGTTTTGGGCTATGTTTTCAACCCAGTCAGCTTCTGGTTTTGTCTTGATGGTGAAGAAAATCTAATCGCTGTTTTGAGTGAGGTAAGTAACACATTTGGTGAAAGTCATAATTATCTGATTTTTAATCGTGATCACTCACAAATTAAGCCAGAACAATGGATTGAAGCGCAAAAAGAATTTCATGTTTCACCATTTTTTAAAGTTAAAGGCAGTTATAAATTTCGTTTCACCTTCAATCAAAATAAGGTTGCGGCGTGGATTGATTATCTTTCCAACAATCAACAAAAAACCCTTCTTACGAGCATGATTTGTCGTAAGATAAATCCTTCTGATTCAAGGCTTCTTAAGCAGTTTTTGCTGATTCCATTCATGACTTTGAAAGTGGTTTTTCTAATTCATTGGCAAGCTTTGAAGTTGGTTATCAAAAAAAATAAATACGTCTCCAAACCCAAGCAGAAGGCGATTCGACTTACTCTTAATAAATGAAAAATTATGAACTAATCTGGCAGGCTCTTTCTGGAGTTGAGTACGGATCTTTGAAAATATTTTTATCAAATGGCGAAGAGAAATTCTTTGCCGGAAAAAATTCCGGGCCAAATGCCGATATAAAAATTTTCGATGATTCTTTGATTGATCTTGTGATCTCTGGTGGCGATGTCGCCTTTGGTGAAAGCCACATGGAAAATCTTTGGGATAGTTCAAATCTTGCTGATCTTTTGACGTTCTTAACTCTCAATTCACATGCTTTGGAGGAATTCTTTCACGCTAGAAAATTCAAGGCGTTGATCCTTTTTATAAAAAGTTTTTTTACCAAAAATACTAAGCGCGGTAGTAAGAAAAATATTCGTGCTCACTACGATCTAGGTAATGATTTCTACAAGCTGTGGATTGATGAAACCATGACATATTCCAGTGCTCTTTTTGCTGACAAAGATATCTCACTTGCCTTGGCGCAAAAGCAAAAATACCGCAATATTTTATCTAAATTTAATTCAGGAAATGTTTTGGAAATTGGTTGTGGTTGGGGTGGATTTGCTGAAGAGGCGGCAAAAGATGGACGAAATATCACCTGTCTTACCATATCACCAAGGCAGCGTGAATATGCTTTGACGCGCCTTGAGAAAGCAGGACTTTCAGGTTTGTCAAAAGTAAAACTTCAGGATTACCGAAACGAAAATGGCATCTACGACAACGTTGCTTCAATCGAGATGTTTGAGGCGGTTGGTAAGGAGTATTGGGACAAATATTTTGAAGTGGTTTGTGATGTTTTAAAGCAAGGTGGCAAAGCAGTTTTGCAGATTATTACCATCGA
>VGDN01000185.1 GCA_016869695.1 Alphaproteobacteria bacterium | reverse complement strand
GGGAAATTCCTGTTGTTTTGGTGGCTGCAAAAGAGCGCGAAAAGTGATTTTGTCGTTTACAGAAATTTCATTCGAGCTTTTGGAGCCCACTCCCACGCAATCCACTTCTTCGTCACTGCGAGCCGTAGATGAAGCAATCCATTCATCCGTGACTAAAGATGGATTGTCGCGCCAATTGGAGCTTGGCTCGCAATGACGAGAAGGTACAAATTGTGGGGGAGTAAGGTTCTTGGAGAGGCTGACTGAAATTCTCTTAAAATCCTTGGGAATGCTGGCTTGGTAGGATTTGCTGTGGTCAAGAAATTGACGGTCGATTTCTTGATAGCCCTCAAGATTTACGAAATCTTTCTCAATTTTTTTTGCTGAAATTTTGCGTGGCTTTTTCGCCTTATTTTTCTTTTTACTAAAAGAATTGACCTTGCTCAGTTTCAGTTCTGAGACCACTAAATTCATGCCCTCAACACCATTTACTGGATTAGAAAATTTTTTCACCGACTCAACTTTCCCAACCACCTCAACGAAGATTTTTCCAGTTAGTGTTTTTGGTTTTGGGTAAATTTTTGCGTAAAAACTTCCGAGCAGAAAACTAGCGCAGAGCAAGTAAATAAAGGCTCGCTGCCAAAAATACAAAATCCCCGCTGTAACTAGCAGGGCCACAAAAACAAAAAGATTCGCCGAAAAATTTTCTGGAAATAAAAAAAAGAAAGCGGCGCCGAAGCCGAAGAATAGCGGAAGGAAGAGGGGTAGGTTTTTTTGTTCTTTGAAAAAAATAGTGGTTGGCAAAGTGAGTTACGAATTAGAGCGGGTGGAGTTTGAGAGAGTCGAAGCAAAATCTCGACTGACCTTGGCGGCAGACACAGAGCTGTTTGGCGAGTTAGATTTTTCTAGTTTTTTAAAATCCTCTTCTAACCCAGGAATTTTTTCAGAGAGCTGTTTTGCCAAGCGCGGGCCTTCGGTAATGCTGGTTGCGGCCAGGAAGCAAAACAAGGTACGCGCCAATCCGCCGGCGAATAATTGGCGACCAAAATTTCCTTCACACAATTCTAAAGTGAGTTTTTTGTAAACCTGTTCGGTGTTTTTATTTCCCGCAGCCAACAGTGTGAAGGCGCGGTCGAAGCAGGTAGAAAACCAGGCGAAGGTAAGTCTTGTTGCGTTGGTCAGCGCCAATTCCGAATCCTCCTTACTCATTCCGGTCATTTTTGAAATTGCCAAACCTTGCTCGAGATTTTGTGCAATTGGCCGAGCAGCAAAGGCAGCAGCGCTGGTGACTGAGTTGCGTAGCAGTAAAGCAAATGCTTGGTGCGGCAAATTTTCTTGCGAAACACGAATCCGTTTTTGCAGCTTTTCCCAATCTTTTTCGTCAAACTGATGCACCTTTGGATCCGCGCTATTCCTCGCTGCTTCGTAAAATTCTTCTTCTTTGAGTTGCAGCAAATTCAGGTTGTTACCATTTGCGTCTAAGAGCTTGTATCTCTTGGCGTTAACCGCGTGAAAGCGAATATTGTGGTCACGCTTAACCGAGCTGACCAAGCCATTTTTTAAGGCGACGTGAGTGGCAACCAAAGCAGACGGGGTAAGGTCAAAAGTCTCACTTACCGACCATGCGACTGCAGCAGGAATTAGCGAAAAAAGCAGACGGTGTTGAAACATATTTTTCGACTGCTTGGCGTGGTAAGGCAGCGGCATTTCGCGAATATTTTTAACACCTTCTTGGTAAGACAGTCCGACAGCGCGCGTCACGCTGAGATTAAGCGCCAGCGTCATTAGCGGTTGGAAGATGGCGGAAGCGGCGACCGAGCCAGCGAAGCCGATTCCGGCGTCACGAGTGATTTTAATGAATTCTCTTTCGTCTTCGCTTAACTCTAATTTTTCGAATTTGTATTCGTGAAGGTGCTGTTTGAGCCTGAGAGAGGCTGCGCGGGGAAGTAAGTGAATGACGGATTTCATTGCTAGTATTTGGTAACTAGTTTTCGTGTAAGCAACAACTGATTCAAATAAATTCCCTTCTCAAAAATTTCCTGCGGATTCTTTTCTTGGCCTGATTCGTCGAAGAAGACGTCAGCAATGTAGCGGCCGTAAATGTC
>VGDN01000184.1 GCA_016869695.1 Alphaproteobacteria bacterium | reverse complement strand
GAAGTCGCAAAACGACCACCATCAAGCATTACCAACGGACGAATATCAGGCGGGATAACAGGCAACACACTCATCACCATGTGCTCTGGCCTGCTTTCTGAATCAAGAAACTGCTCAATCAGCTTTAGTCTTTTGATGATTTTTTCTTTTTTGATTTCGGAAGTTGCTTCAGCCAATTCTTCGCGGAGACCTTGTTGTAATTTTTTTAGATCGAGCTTCTGCAAAAGCTTTTGCACAGCTTCCGCACCCATATCAGCTACGAAGCTGCCATAACCATGCTCTTCTTGCAGTTTATTATATTCATCTTCGGTAAGCACTTCACCTTCTTTAAGTGGCGACATTAGGCCATCGGTGACCACGTAAGCTTCAAAATAGATTACTTTCTCAATCGCTTTAAGAGTGGTGCCCAAGATGGTGCTGATGCGCGAAGGAAGTGATTTTAAGAACCAGATGTGAGTCGCTGGCGCAGCAAGCTCAATATGTCCCATTCTCTCACGACGCACTTTGGAAGACGTGACTTCCACACCACATTTTTCGCAGACGATGCCCTTATATTTGATGCGCTTATATTTGCCGCATAGGCACTCATAATCCTTAATCGGACCAAAAATTCTCGCACAGAACAGCCCTTCTCTTTCTGGTTTGAAGGTACGGTAGTTGATGGTTTCTGGTTTAGAAACTTCTCCAAAAGACCAAGAACGAATTTTGTCTGGATCAGCAATTGAGATTTTGATCGCGTTGAAGTCGAGCAAATCTACTGCACTGTTTGAAGTTACGCTTAGAAGACCATGAGATGCTGTTCCGGCGAGAGTCATATGATTTTTTTAGTCGTTAGTCGGTAGTCGTTAGTCAGTAGGTGAAGCGGAAATTATTTCTCGATTAGTTCGATGTTGAGTCCAAGCGAACGAACTTCCTTGATCATCACATTGAATGATTCTGGGATGCCACAATTGAAGTTCTGATTTCCTTGCAGGATCGATTCGTAAATCTTGATACGACCAACCACGTCATCGGATTTAACGGTAAGCATTTCTTGAAGAGTATATGCCGCACCATAAGCCTGCAGTGCCCAACATTCCATTTCACCGAAACGCTGACCACCAAAGTGAGACTTACCACCGAGAGGCTGCTGAGTAATCAAGCTGTAAGGACCAATCGAACGCGCGTGAATCTTGTCATCAACCAAGTGATGTAGCTTCAGCATGTAGATGTAGCCCACGGTTACTTTGCGATCAAACTTATCTCCAGTCTTGCCATCATAAAGATCAATTTGCCCAGACTTATTTACACCAGCCAACTCAAGAAGCTGAGTTATGTACTCCTCTTTCACACCTTCAAAAATTCCGGTGGCAAAGTGGACACCGCTCTTTTGTTTAGCGGCAAACTCGATCAACTCATTGTCGGTCATTGATTTTATTGCCTTCCGCTCACTATCGGATGAATAAATCGCCGACATCTTGTCGCGCAGTTTCTTTACAAACTCACCCTTCTTCTCGGCAACTTGATCAATTAGTTGGCCAATCTGTTTTCCAAGCTCTTTCGAAGCAAAACCAAGATGGGTTTCAAGAATTTGTCCAACATTCATTCGCGAAGGTACGCCCAAGGGATTGAGCACAATATCTACCGGCTCACCATCCTCAGAGTAAGGCATATCCTCGAGTGGCGCAATTTTAGAAACGACACCCTTGTTACCATGACGACCAGCCATTTTATCACCTGGCTGCAAACGATATTTCGACGCAATATAAACCTTAACAATCTTAAGGATACCTTGGCCCAACTCATCACCAGCCTTAATCTTGGCAACCTTATCATTAAACTCTTTTTCGATTTCTGTGAGCTGCTGATTATTGGCTTTGATTAACTTCTCAGCCTTATCCATCAACTTCGCGTCATCTATAACAATCTTGACTAGCTGCGCTTTCGACATGCCGACCAGCTCTTTTTTGTCCAACTTAGATTTTGATTTAGCTTGCTTGTGACCAGCAAAAAGATCGATTAAGGCTGATTTCAGAGCATCTTCCAAGAAAGATGTTTTGAGATTTTTACGCTTTGAAAGCTCTTCGATTTGCTGCATTTCGATATAAACCGAACGCTCGTCTTTCTCGATACCCTTA
>VGDN01000183.1 GCA_016869695.1 Alphaproteobacteria bacterium | reverse complement strand
CATAGAGGTCGCCTACCGCGCCGCCACGCACTCCTGCCTCGCCTTCTCCGACTAAGCGAATCTTATTTCCCTCCTCAACCCCTGCCGGAATTTTCACCGAAAGATTTTTCTCGCGACTTACCCTACCCTCACCGTGACAGGTTTTGCACGGGTTCTTGATGGTTTGTCCAACACCGCCGCAGGTTGTGCAATGACGCTCAACGATGAAGAAACCTTGCTGGACGCGGATTTTACCAGATCCTCTACAGGTTGAGCAATTTTCTATTTTATCTCCTCCCGCGCCATAACAGCTACCGCAAGGGACTGGAATGGTGAAAGAGATTTTTTCTGATACACCGCGAAAGGCTTCCTCGAGTGATATTTCTAGGTTGTAACGCACATCACTACCGCGCGGAGAGGTGGTTTTCTTACGCGCTTTCTTCGGACCAAAATCACTAAATATGTCTGAGAAATTTCCGAATATGTCATCAAAGTCAAAACCTTCGAAGCCTTGTCCGGCGCGACCAAAACCACTAGCGCCTTGCCCAAAATCTTGATGTCCAAACTGATCATAGGCTGCGCGTTTTTGATCATCTTTTAAAACTTCATAAGCTTCGGTCGCTTCTTTAAACTTCGCCTCCGCCTCTTTGTTTCCTGGATTGCGGTCAGGGTGATACTGCATTGCTAGCTTGCGGTAAGATTTTTTTATCTCATCGGAAGAAGCTTTTTTACCGATACCTAGAATTTCGTAGTAATCGCGCTTAGACATAAGAGGGGGTAAGGGGTAAGGGGTAAGTAGACTTCTTTCAAAACCCCCCTTTTTAGCCCAAATGTCGGGCGGACCTTCGCTTCAAAGCGAGGCGTATAAAGACAACTTGCGAAGCAAGTTGCAACTCGACAATTCATGCGGCGAAGCCGCAAATAAAAGATTCGAGCACATACGGTGAGCTGGAAGCATTGAACCAACCGCTCAGTTGGGCTAAAAGGGGGGTTTGAAAGAAGTCTAGTGGTTAACATAGCCACGTAACTAGCTGTTTAAAGGCTTCACCGCGGTGAGAGATTTGATCTTTTTCTTCTGGCATGATTTCGCCAAAGGTTTTTTCCATCCCATTTTTGATGAAAATCGGATCATAGCCAAAACCAAGATTGCCACGAGGTGGGAAGGTTAGTACCCCATCAACTCTACCCTCAAAGCAAATCGAAAATTCTGTTTGTGGATCGAAAAGAGTTAGGTTGCAGATGAAGTGAGCGCGTTTGTTGTCACCAACTTGCGATTCGATTTTTCCAAATGCTTCCGGAAAGCCGTTCTTAGCAAAACGTGCTGAATGGATTCCGGGTGCACCACTCATGGCTTCAACGCATAATCCAGAATCATCGGCGAGTGCAACCAAGCCGGTTTTTTTTCCGTAATATTTAGCTTTGATCAGCGCATTCTCGGCAAAAGTTTTTCCCGTTTCTGCAGGTTCCAAAAGATTAAACTGAAATGTCGGAATCGCTTCAATTGCAAGTGGCGCAAGCAACGCGGCAATCTCCCGGAACTTGCCGTGATTGTTAGTGGCGACTAGTAACCTATGCAGTGGCAGATTCTTCTGAGGCAGCATTGGCAGCAGCAGCGGCTTCTTTTTCCTTGGCTAGTTTCTCAGCTGCTTTCTTTTTTAGATTAGAGCCTTTGGCTTTTGGTTCAAAACTTGGCTTATGTTTTTCAGCACCTTTTACACCAAGAGCGATCAAGAATTTTGCAACCTTCTCACTTGGTTTCGCGCCAACAGAAAGCCAATATTCGACGCGTTCCTTGTCTAAAGTTACACGCTTCTCATCAGAGTCGGAAAGCAACGGATTGTAAGTTCCAAGCTTTTCCAAGAATTTTGAATCGCGTGGTGAAGTGCTGTTAGTCGCAAGGATACGATAGAACGGGACATTTTTTCTTCCGCCCCGAGAAAGACGAATTTTGATCATTGTTTAAGTATAGTTTCTGACGGCCTAATGCAGCCTTAGAGGAAGCCTTTATAGCCAAAGGGCGCGGCAAGGTATTTACCAAAAAACTTTTTGCAAGTTCGGGGGTTGGATATACCCAATCTAGTTGAAGATACTGACTTTCTAGCAAAGCATTTTTAGAAAAAATTAATGCTGTGAAAAGCC
>VGDN01000182.1 GCA_016869695.1 Alphaproteobacteria bacterium | reverse complement strand
TTGCGGACGGCGCGAGCAAAGGCAGAGCCCATGATCGCGAACTGAAACAGGATGTCAGCGCTGCATTCAACATTGGCGCCCATGTCGAGGAAGACAGTGGCCTGCTTTTTTTTGTTAGGAACTGAAGTGACGATGGCAGGGCGATCGATTGATGGCAGCGGACGTAAGATGACTTTTGCGATCGCCATCAAAGCACCGGTGTTGCCGGCGGAGACGATCACGTCAGCTTTTCCTTCTTTTACGGCATCGATAGCTAAACGCATGCTAGACTTGGTGCCGCGCCGTAGTGCTACCGATGGTTTTTCGTCGGAAGAGATGAAGTCGTCGGTGTGAATTAGGTCGAAGCGACCCTTGAGATATCGGCAGTGATTAGTGATTGGCAGAATCTTTTTTGAGTCGCCAAAAAACAAAAAATGGACATCGAAATTGGCTGATGCGATGCGATCAGCGCCCTCCACAACAATCTGCGGGGCGCGATCGCCACCCATACAATCAAGTGCGACTGTGATTTTGTTAGTCACTATTCTTCTGCGGAAGATTTCTTCTTCTTATCGGCAACAACCTTTCTGCCTTTATAGTAACCATCGGAAGAGATATGATGAGACAGCTTGAATTCACCAGTTGTTTTGTCGGTTGTGACATTAGGAAAATCAGCTTTGAAAGTTCCGTTACTGCCTCTCCTCATGCCGCTACGTGACATGGATTTTTTCTTTTTAGGGACTGCCATTGTTTTAGTTGATTTGGTTGGTTAAAAGCGCTGTCGCAAATCCGCTTTTGCAAAAAAATTCTAGGCATTTTTCTTTTTCGTGACGCAGTGGATACAGGCATCCATGAGGAGCGAAAAAGAAAAATAACGACGAATTTTGCAGCAAAAGGTAGGGTTTGCGACAGCACTTTAAAAAGGCGCGGAAAAGTAGGAAAGCTTTACTAGAACTCAATGAAAAAAATCCTCTTGTTTTTACTGCTTAGCTCATGCGTTACAAGGCTAGAGAAGCATGGCTACATGTTTGATCTTTCTGACTATCAACTGATTCAGGATGGTGTAACGAGTAAGGAGCGATTACTCAAAATCATGGGCTCGCCAACCTTGATCACTGAGAATGATATTTGGATTTACTATGCGGAAGATGTTGAGCATTTCCTTTTCTTTAAGCCGAAAATCGTTGATCGAAAGATTCTAACAATGCGTTTTGATCGGCATGATATTGTGCAAAGCCTACATACAGTTAGCTTGGAACATGAAGATAAACAACTTAGTTTTGCTACAAATCAAACCGCGGTTCGCAACCATGATAGCGGATTATTCAAAAGTTTTTTCAGTAATGTTGGTCAGGTTAAGCCTCATTAGTTTTGTGCTGCTGTTGCTCTCATGCGGTGGACAGAAGCGGCAATATTTTCATACCGAGATTCTTTGCGACGGCAAGCCTCCAATCATGGTTAGATACACAAAACCGGAAGAGGTAAGGGCGTCGATTATTTGGGGCGATGCGGAGAAGAGAAAAAAAAGAACCAGCGAGAACTACACGGTGATTTATGCCTCGGGAGATCGGTCGGTGAAGATCCAAAATATTCCGCCGGAAGAAATGTTAAAATGTCAGCTGCGAACAATCACAGTGATTAATCCGGATAAGAGGATTACGAAGTTTATCGATTAAAAACCGTTCCACCACAGCTTGGAGTGCTGATTCCAGTGGTGCTAGGGAAGCTGATAGGAAGGTTAAGCAAGTGACGAATAGCAAGAAAAGCGAAAGCATCAGCCTCAATTGCATCGCCATTAAAACCAATTTCCTCGGTTGTTCTAACTTCGATTCCGGAAAGCCATTTTTTCATCTCATTCATCAGGGCGATATTTTTTCTACCGCCGCCGCACACAAAGATTTCCCTCGGCTTCACAGCAAAAAAATCGATATTAATGGCGATAGTGCGTGCATGCATATAGGCGAAGGTCGCTAGAGCATCTTCGGTTTTTAAGTTGGTGATTGGAGCGAGAATGGTGGCGAAGTCGTTGCGGTCGAAAGATTTTGGCGGTTGGCGATGGAATATTGCATTCTGCAGCACGTGATCGGCGATGATGAAATCTACATTTCCAGATTTGGCGATTTGGCCATTTGCATCAAAATCCATCCCCAA
>VGDN01000181.1 GCA_016869695.1 Alphaproteobacteria bacterium | reverse complement strand
GGATTTTGACACGCTTGTGGGTTTTTTCGATGAAGCAAACCAGCATCAAGAATCCAGCAAAAGCAACGAAGAAGAACAGTACAGTGAGCCAGGAATAAACACCTGTTTTGGACAGATCGAAAACTTGGATAATGGTTGCAGGAAGAGAGGAAACGATGCCGACAAAGATGATGAGTGAGATGCCGTTGCCAATACCAACGGCGGTGATTTTTTCACCAAACCACATGAGCATAACCGTGCCACCGACCAGACTAACGCAGGTTGTCCACATGAAGATTCTGGAATCGGAGATAAAGGCATTGTGCTCTGGATTGGAGAGCGCGTAGTAAACCCCAAGCGACTGGAAGAAAGCTAGGATTATGGTGAGATAGCGTGTATACTGGTTGATCTTGGCGCGGCCATATTCGCCCTCTTTTTTCAAAGCCTCTAGACCTTTATGCATCGAAGTTAACAGCTGCATGATGATCGATGATGTGATGTAGGGCATGATGTTTAGCGCGAAG
The DNA here is from genome assembly GCA_016869695.1 of Alphaproteobacteria bacterium. Taxonomy (GTDB): domain Bacteria; phylum Pseudomonadota; class Alphaproteobacteria; order Rickettsiales; family UBA1997; genus UBA2645. The sequence goes on along the minus strand of VGDN01000181.1, from coordinate 1,668 downwards.
ATACTCATGCGCTCAAGCGCTCCGCCAGAGAAGAGATTAATCATGCCAAACATGTTGGCGCCATCAGAAGCAAAAAACTTTTTTAGCACTTCCATGTTGATGCCCGGGATCGGAACGAATGTTCCGAAGCGATAGAGCAGCAAAATGCCGACAGTGAAGAATATTCTCCTTTTCAGATCTGAACTAGCGGAAGCTGTTTTGGACATTAGGCGATAAAGGCTTTGGCTTTAGCGGAATAAGCATCAACGGTGATCTTTAACTTTGCCGAAACCTCTTTTCTTCCCATGATCAGTTTTACCTTAGAGCTTTTGCATTTGATCAATCCAACTTTTTCCAAGGATTCTTTGGTAATGACAGAGGCTGCGTCGAGCTTCTTGCTTTCAATAAAAGCTAGCACGTCACGAATATTCACCACTTCGATCTCTTCACGTAAAACATTGGTGAAGCCCTTTTTAGGCAGGCGCATGTAGATCGGAGTTTGACCACCTTCAAAACCTTTTACAGAATGATGTCCGGTTCTGGCCTTCTGACCCTTTACACCGCGACCAGAAGTTTTTCCTTTGCCAGAGCCAATGCCGCGACCAACTCTGATACGCGAATTTCTTTTGATTTTTGGAAGAGAAGTAAGTGACAAAGACATAGTTTAGCTGATTTTTAGGACATGACCGACTTTCTTAATCATGCCGATGACCGCTTGAGTTGCTGTTAGTTCGCTGGACGAGCCAATGCCACGCAGACCAAGACCAACGAGACTGCCTTTCTGTTTGGCATTAAACTTCGATCCGCTTTTGGTCTGAGTGATCTTAACTTTTTTGTTCAAAAAATTTTCTAGCTTCATGGCTATTCAGATTTTAAGGACTCCGGCAAAACCGCTTTTGCACAGAAATTTTTATCGTTTTCGGCTGTGAGGAGCGTAAGCGTATATGAACATACGTGCGCACCGCAGCAGACGAAAACGATAAAAATTTCAAAGCAAAAGTTAGGTTTTACTGGAGTCCTGTTCTTTTTGCTCTTCTTTTGGTTCCGCTTTCACTTCACCATGTTTTAGAGCAAGATTCCTTCTCTTGATGATCTCGGATATTTCTTTCGATCTGCTTTCGGCAACTAACTTTGGAGAAAGTAGTTTTTTTAGAGCTGCGAAAGTTGCACCTACCATGTTATATGGATTGGAAGTACCAACTGACTTAGCAACAACATCGTGGATTCCGGCACATTCAAAAATAGCTCGCATAGGACCGCCGGCAATCACGCCGGTTCCTGCTGGAGCTGAGCGTAGATAAACTTTTCCTGAGCAAAATCTGCCGAAGATGTCGTGATGAATTGTGCGGCCTTCTTTAAGCGCAACTTTCGTCATCGCCTTCTTCGCAGCTTCAAAAGCTTTATTCTTAGCGTCAGCAACTTCAGCCGCGTTTCCTTTACCAAAACCAACACGACCATTCGCATCACCAACCACAACCAAAGCAGAGAAGGACATGTTCTTACCACCTTTCACTGTTTTAGAAACACGATTGATCGACACTAATCTCTCGATGATTTCAGTAGATTTTTCTTTCTGATTTTTTGCTTGCTGTTTTGACATTTGGAGATTTTTAGAATTGTAGACCAGCTTCGCGACATGACTCAGCTAGAGCCTTCACGCGGCCATTATAAACATAGGCACCCTTATCG
>VGDN01000180.1 GCA_016869695.1 Alphaproteobacteria bacterium | reverse complement strand
CCTGAGCACGGGATTATCGGTGAAGAATTTGGCGTAAAAAATCCGGACGCAGATTTTGTGTGGATCCTTGATCCGATTGATGGTACTTCATCTTTTATTATTGGTCGCCCGATTTTTGGCACACTCATCGCCCTTACTTACCGCGGTAAATCAGTTCTTGGAATCATGAATCAGCCTATCACCGGTGAGCGCTGGATTGGTATCGATGGACATGGTTCTTGGTTGAATGGTCAAAAAATCAAAACACGAAAATGCGGCGAAATTTCAGGGGCGGTAATGTGTGCGAGCTCGCCATTTTTCTTTCGTAATCGTGACGCCGAGATCCTCAAAAAAATTTCCGGCCTCACTAAATATCAATTCATCGGCGGCATTATTTATGGTGGTGACTGCTACTCCTATGCCTCTCTTGCTACTGGTTTTGTTGATCTAATCATTGAGCCGGAATTAAAGATCTACGACTATGCAGCACTCGTTCCGATTATCAAAATGGCGGGAGGAATTGTAACTGATTGGGATGGAAATGATTTGGGACTAAAGTCACCGGTGCGTCTGCTAGCCTGCGGCGATCCAGTGTTACACGAGAAGATTTTGAAAATTATTGTGGGTTAAAATTTCTAACCACTAACCCCTCACCACGTAACCCAAATTCCTTACTGTCTGTAGGTGTTGCGGTTGTTTTGGATTCTGCTCAATTTTTTTGCGTAGGCGGGTGATTTGGACGTCGACGCTGCGCGAATCAATGTTACAAAGGTCGGACAACTTTTCACGACTGACCGGAGAATTCTTTTCCCGACATAAAATCGCTAAGATTTTCGTCTCGCTTTCGGTGATGTGAATTGGCTGTTCGCCCTTCTTCAGACGTGAATCGGCAAAGCTGAAACTAAACTCACCAAACTGACAAATAGGCTGCGCTGGCGCGTTGGTGCGCTTCAAGATGTTGTTAATGCGTAGTAGTAATTCCTTGGGTTCGAATGGTTTGGGTAAATAATCGTCGGCGCCAGCTTCCAGACCTTTAATGCGGTCGTCAAAAGCGCCGCGGGCGGTTAGCATGATCACCGGGACTGCTGATGTTTGACGCAGATTTTGAGTGAAGCGAACCCCATCCTCATTTGGCATCATCACGTCAATAATCAGTAAATCGAAATGCTGTTGCTGCATCAATCCACGAGCCTCCGCAGCATCTTTACCCAGCTCGACCTTAAAACCATTTTCGCTAAGAAACCGCCCAAGCAGCATGCGCAGACGGGTGTCGTCGTCGATTACGAGAATGTGTGACTTAGGCATTATCTTTCACGATTTTGTCTAACTGTTGAAGTTTAGTTAGAAGCTTTTCCAGCCCTTCCAGTCGTAGCATACACGGTCCGTCGGATGGAGCGTTGTCTGGGTCTTGATGAACTTCTGTGAATAGAGCGGCGACCCCAACCGCAACGGCGGCAGAAGCAAGAGTTTCGACAAATTCACGTTGTCCGCCGCTGGCTCCACCTAGTCCGCCAGGTTGTTGTACGGAGTGAGTTGCGTCGAAAACAACAGGGCAGCCAGTACTCGCCATTATTGGCAGCGCACGCATATCGGAGACTAGAGTGTTGTAGCCAAAACTCACGCCGCGTTCGGTTAGTAGTAGATCCTTACATCCAAAATGATCCATTTTTTTAACGATATTTGCTGCATCCCACGGCGCCAAAAATTGTCCCTTCTTCACATTAATCACCTTACCAGTTTTGGCGGCGGCCTCGAGCAAATCAGTTTGCCTACACAAAAATGCCGGGACTTGTAGAATATCCACCTCGTCTCGCTGCGCCAAAATTCGGCACTGCTCTTCATTGTGAATGTCGGTTAGAATCGGGCAGCCAAACTGTTTTTTAATCTCAGCAAAAATTGGCAGAGTATTCTCCAAACCAGCGCCGCGCTTACCTCCAATACTGGAGCGATTCGCTTTGTCGAAGGAAGACTTATAAATGAAATTAATGCCAAGTTTGTCGCAAATTCTCTTAATATTGCTTGCCATCATCAGCGAGTGATTAAGCGATTCGGTCTGACACGGACCGGCGATTAGCGCGAAGGGAAGGTGGTTAGAGATTTTGATATTACCAATCTGAATGGTTCTCATTTTTTGATTTTAGATTTTTGATTTGACACTTACTCGCAATCTAAAATCAAAAAATCAATTTTATCCCCCTAAAT
>VGDN01000179.1 GCA_016869695.1 Alphaproteobacteria bacterium | reverse complement strand
GTCAGAGAGTTTGATAAACTCAAATCCTTTGCTCACCCAAATGACAATTTCTTCGGAAAGCCTTGATAGATGCGTGCTGATGACGGAGAGACAAAACAAAAACTCGAGCGCGAAATCGCGGTCGGACACGGAATCCATCGAGTTGGCAGTAGGCCGCGCGAAGCCTAACTCTTTGGCAGTGAAGTTACGGTCGATTGGAAAAGAGGTGCCGGCTAGGGCGCAAGCACCAAGTGGACATTCATTCATACGCTCGCGTAAATCCTGAAGCCGCGAGACATCGCGCTTAAACATTTCGAAGTAAGCCAAAAGATGGTGCGAAAAAAGCACCGGCTGCGCTACCTGTAAATGCGTGAATCCCGGCATAATTACCGAAAAATTTTCTTCCGCTTTTTTGACTAAATTTTTTTGCAGATCGGTGAGTAAAAACAAAATCTCATCCAACTCATCGCGCACAAAAAGTCGAAAATCTGTTGCCACCTGATCGTTACGCGACCTTGCTGTATGTAGCTTTCCCGCCACATCGCCAACCAACTCTTTTAAGCGCGATTCGATATTCATATGAATATCTTCCAACTCGATTTTGAACTCGAACTCACCACTTACGATCTCCTTCTCAATTTTTTGTAAACCATCACTGATCCGCTTGGATTCTGACTCTGTCAACACTCCAACTTTCGCCAACATTTTAGCATGAGCGATGGAACCGCGGATATCCTGCTTGTATAGCTTTTGGTCGAAAGTAACGGATTGATTGATCTCCTGCATCAAGCCGGAAGGCTTGCTAGCAAAGCGCCCGCCCCACATTTTGTTTGAAGAATTTTTTGTCATTTTTGGCTACCTAAAACTAGTTAGAACATAACCCCAGTCGCACTTAGGGATTAACCACTATTTGTCATTCCATACTTACAGTTTCTAGGAGAGAAGCGACGTAGAAACTGTAAGATCATGAATCCAGAAAAACTCTCCTAGATTCCTGATCCAAGATTTTCTAGGACGCTAACGCATTCAAGAAAATCTAAACTGGGAATGATGAGATGGGTTTTGCGTTAGAGAGGGTTGGAATAAGGGGATATTTCTTAAGCGCGACTTAGGTCAAATCTTGACCTATCGGTTTTTCAAAAAGCGATATTCAAAAACTAATAAGTCAAACTCTGACACCGATCCATTCAATCTCATTTTTAAAAGATTCCTGCCCCGGTACAGGAATCAACTAGAGTAAAACCCTTGGCACTCTAAGCTCACCAAAAATATCGAGATTAAAATGTCATCGGGAGTTGGTTTCTTGACATAAGTTTAGTCGGTAGTCGATAGTTGGTAGCCAGTAGTAGGTAGTCTTGATGCGGCGTAGCGTATCATTGATTAACGACTACTGACTAAAAACTAAGAAATGGCAGACGTAGCTCAGTTGGTTAGAGCATCAGGTTGTGGTTCTGAGGGTCGCGGGTTCGATTCCCGTCGTCTGCCCCAGAAAAATAGTCAGTAGTAATTGAGTCGACAGTCGGTAGTCGTCGAATTTAAATGCTACACACAGCACCACGACTACTGACTACCAAATACTGACTAAAATATGGATATCCTCTTTTTCGCCGCCCTCGCCTTTTTCGTTTTTTACAAGCTCAGCAAACAGTTCGGAAAGATTGACGAAGAGGAGAAGAGACAAATAGAAGAAAAATTAGCGCAGATGCGCGTAGTGCAGGAGCAACAGATTAAGCAGCGGGAAAAAATCATCGGGGCGAGTTCAACCGACGAAAAAACGGAAAATAAAACTGAAAACAAAGCAGAAGAAAAAATCCTCGCCGAGCTTGACGAAGCCACAAGGCAGAACCTCATTCCCATCCTTCAACACTGTAACGTCACTGCCGAATTTTTCTTAAACGGCGCTAAATCCGCTTTTGAAATGGTGCTTAAAGCCTTTTCTGCCGCGGATTTGCCAACTCTAAAATTTTTACTCGCCGAAAATATTTTTGCTGGATTTGAAACCGCCATCAACCAACGCAAAGCAGAAGAAAAAACCATCACCACCAACCTAATCGCCTTCGTCGAAACAAAAATCATTTCAGCGATGCTGTTGGAAAACACCGCCTCAATCGCCATTCGTTTTGTCTCAAAACAAATCAACTACATATCCGACAAAGAGGGAGAAATTCTTACAGGTAGAAAAGATGAGATCGCGGAAGTAACCGATGTCTGGACTTTCAAGCGCGATGTCAC
>VGDN01000178.1 GCA_016869695.1 Alphaproteobacteria bacterium | reverse complement strand
CTTTCATTTATTGGAAAATAGAAGCTTAACTTCTGATTAGTAATGTAGCTAAAAAAGTTTCTTTAAATCTTTTTTCTTAATTAGATTCTCAATTCCACAAACTTCGATTTGTTTTGAGAGCTTATGGCTAGCCTTTCCCGGCACGATCACGATAAGTTTTTTTAAACGTAGCGACTCGAGGGAGGAAAGCATTGATTTGGTGATTTGTGGCTTGCTTACATATTTTACTTCGAAGGCGAATTTCTTTTTTCCGCGCATAATTAAGAGATCAATTTCGGCGCCGGTTTGACTCGACCAGAAATAGCATTCTTGCGGGTTGGCGTTGAGTTTCTTGATTACCTGTTCAATTACAAAACCTTCCCAAATCGCACTGATTTTTCTACTCACTAACAACTCATCATGGCTAGAAATATCGAGTAAACAATTCAGCAAACCGCTGTCACGAAAATAAATTTTTGGCGATTTAACTTGGCGCTTACTGATATTCTCAAGCCAGGGTTGGAGCGCCCGCACCATGAAACATCCTTCAAACAAACCTACATAACTTTGCACAGTCTTGTAACTAACTCCGAGATTTCTTGCCAATTCGGAAGCGTTAAAAATCTGTCCTGAATAATCAGCAAGTATCACAAGAAAACGGCGCAAAAGCTGCGGCCTTAAGGAAAATCCGAGATTGGCAATATCCCGCTCAAGATAGGTTTTGATGTAACTCTTTAGCCAACTATTAGCATCCGTATCCTTACGTGAGAGAAATGAGTTTGGATAGCCGCCACGCAGCAAAAGCTTCTTCGTCTCAGCAATTTCTCCGAGAGTAAAAGGCGTTATCTCGATGTAGTGAATGCGTCCAACAAGGCTTTCTGCTGATTTCTGTATCAGCTCCGGCACCGCATTACCAAGCAAAAGCAGTCTGATTTTTTTATTTTTATCAACGAGGCGACGCAGGTAGGGAAACAAGTTTGGCGCGCGCTGCACTTCATCAATAATTACCCAACCAGAAAGGTGATCGAGTAGCAATTTTGGATTAGCGAAAGCGGCCTCATCATCAGGATCATCCAGATCAAAATATTTTGCTTTTGGCTGATATTTTTTACGAAACTCCGCCGCGATTGTACTCTTCCCACATTGCCCGGGACCAAGAAGTGCAACGATTGGGGTGCGTGATTTGAGAATATTTTGAAAGACTTCTTTGCGAGAGATCATGTCGGATGTTGATTGGTTTATGGTTTTTCTAAGCACTACAAAGTGGAGGCTGAACTTCTAATTTACAAGTCTAAACCTAAACCCATCACTCTCAAGCCGTAGGTAAAACAATCCATAGATCACCACGGCTTGCTAACGCAAGCCTCGCGATGACAGATTCGGGCTGAAAATTTTTAAACTCGTGAACTTCGATTAGAGCTCTCGATCAATATCCATGCTAACATGCAAGATTCTGACGATCTGGATTTCGCTACGACTGAAGCGACGGTAAAAAATCAGATACTTGCCGCCCGATATCTGAAATATCCAAACCTGATATGATCACCGTTTTTCCCGCTTTGTGGCGATTTGGCTATGAGATGAAATGCTTCATCAAGCTTTCCAAGATAGAAGTTGCGTTGCTTAACTCCCCACACTTCTTCGGTGTAAGTCGCGATATCTCTTAGATCCTCTAGGGCTCTAGTGGTGAGATGAAAATTCATTTTCTGGCTCTTTTTTTGGCTTTGCTGCTTAGCTCCCTCTTGAGTGATGTCAGAGAATAAGCGGCCTTACCACTATTCTCTCCCTCAACCAAAGATTTACGCAATGCTGCTAACTTCACCTCTCTTTCCTCTAGCAACCTTAATCCGGCTCGGATCGTTTCGCTTACCGAGCCATAATTTCCGAGCTTGATCTGCTTATTAATAAACTTCTCTAAATGCACACCTAGTGCGATGCTGGTACTTTTGGTCATAGTAATAGATATTGTTTATTGGTATGGTGAACGAAGAAATCTAAATGACCACATCATCTTTGCTGAATTTCCTGGTTACTTATTCAACCTTCAATCACCGCGAAACAGAATTCAGACTTCTAATTTTCAAGTGCAAGCCTGGTGCCAAAATAGCGATGGAGGTGCTTGAGCCAGACTGGAGTTATTGATTAATACAAATCAACCCGGTGAATCCAGTAACGATTCTTCGAATAACCAAACAGCGCTCTAACCGCTTCATTCGCTTTTTCACGCTCATCATTTTTCAA
>VGDN01000177.1 GCA_016869695.1 Alphaproteobacteria bacterium | reverse complement strand
TGTTGAAGCGGGCTCGTCTGAGCTTGATCAGCTTGTAATAATACCCGTTGGTGACTCGATAGGAATCGACGGATTTCCAATTTCTTCCTCCATCTCAACCATGACATTTGGTGGTGGGGAAGAAAAATTCACCTCCGCTAATGTCACAAGCGACACTATCTTCTGCGCTGGTAGCGTAACCAAGATGATCACCGCGGTTACGATGCTTAGAATGACCGAAGAAGATCAATATAAAGAGCACTTCCCAGATGGCGCTGAGACAAAATTATCCACCATCTTACCGACGTTAAAAAAACATTTTCCCCACTCGAAATACATCACCGAAGACTTGGAAACGCAGCCCAATTTTGAAGAAATCACCTTACGAGATTTAGCTCAGCACACTTCTGGTCTCAGCAATTTTTCTGGAAAAGACTTAATCGGAGAAGTTTACGACAGCGTTAATCAGCGCATTCCAAAGGATATGCTTGATACCGCGAAATCTCCCCGCACTGGCCAACACGGAGAACAGCTCGGCGCGCATTCTTACAATAATTTAGGCTACGAATTGCTTGGTAGAGTCATTGTTGCCGTCGCCAGAGAAACTGAGCCCACAAAAGAATTCGGCGACGTGGTGAATGAATTAGTAATCGACAGAGTTAAAGAAAAAGTCGGGCCAGAAAAATCAGCGACAGTAAAATTCTTCACCGCCGATCAGATGGAAATTGGCCCCGACGGCAAAACTAAAGTTAAAGCTCATCCAGGATTAACCGTTGAATTCGGCAAACATTATCACGACAAAAAATTTTTACAGGTAGTGCCTTCTTGTATTTATCACGACATGACAGCCGGCGGGGGCTATACCACTCCTGAATCGATGAGCTGCATCGCCTTTCATGTATTAACCGACAAAGCAGAATTTAGTATTTTTAAAAAACCAGAAACCCTGGCTGTTTTCAATTCAAGCCAAGTCAAATTATCAGATGGCTCTACTTACGGATTTGGCTACAGATCAACTCTAGCGAATCCAAAACTCAGAGGACACGGAGGATTAGATTTCGGCTCAAACAGCGGCGTTGTCGTCGATATCGAAGCCAACAAAGTCGCAACAACAATGCTTGCCTTTGAGAATCTTACTTTGCCGATTGCTTACGCGTTAAAGCACAAAGCAAAATCGACAGAGCCGATAGAATTGGATTCAGAATTACACGCAAAAACTCTCGAGCTTTCTAAGAATTATTCTGAGGCGCAGCTGCTTGAGATGAGGAATGATTTGGAAAAATCTTACGAGGATTTTGCGGAAAAATTTGGTGTGATTTCTAAGCAAAGAAGTGAAGCACTAGATCTTGCCCCACACAGCATTTTAATCAACTGTGCTAAAAAATTAGGTTATTCATTCGACGATCGAGGCATGTGTTTTGGGATTGCCATGCGGTGGATTGAAGCCAGCCTTACTGACGCGGAAGAAATATTTATGGATAGAATGGATAAGATTAAATCCATAAATTCCGCACTGGATCGTGGGATGACCATCTCAGCTATAAATAAAGAAGATCTGTCGGATGTAAAAGCGTTTTTTGAAAGTGCTTCACTTTATCAACAACCTCGCCTTCATCATGGTTTGCTTAGTAAATCGATTGAGCAACAAGATTTGGCTGAAATTGCTGAAATTGCATCGTCAGATAAGGTAAAAGAACGTGGCGGAGTAAAAGTACAATTAACTAATGGAGGGGTGTATTCTGAAAGTGAAATCATACAATATCTGAATAATGTTACTGAGGCTATCTGTAGCACAGAATGCAAAAATACAGTTAGTTTCGTTCTTGATGGCAAAGGACATGCAATTGGTTTATCTTTTTTCCCAGAAGAAAGAATTTGGCGCTTTATGGATATCAACTCTTATCCCCCTTATGATGGACTAACTACTGAACAAGCCTCGAAGATGATATTTGATACTTTTTTAAGAGAGCAAAGCACTGGATACGTAGCCTTTAATACAAGAATGATTGTTTTAGGTGAAAATACTCATCTTGAAGAAGCGGTAAAACCTCTCAAAAGCTCTCTTGATGATCACGCATTAAGCATCTTTGGCGCAATGAATCCAGTATGCGAAGCGGCCAAGATTAATAACCATGAAGCAATCTTGGCTTTAAAGCGTGCCGGCGCCGATATGAATGAAGTGGATGATATGGGAAGATCACCAATTCATTATGCCGCGTATCATGGTCACTGCGACACTATTGCGACACTTAAGGATCTTGGAGCAAACATTGATGTCTATACCAGAG
>VGDN01000176.1 GCA_016869695.1 Alphaproteobacteria bacterium | reverse complement strand
ATTAAACTCTTCAATCGCCTTTAAAATCATGCCAGGACTAGGTTTACGGTCTTCGCATGGTTTAGAATATTTTTCAATTTTTCCCTCCGGATGATGCGGGCAGTAAAAGGTTTTGGTGATTTTTATTCCGCGTTTTTGGAATTCATTTTCGATCCATTTTGTTAGGTCTAAAAATTGCTCTTCAGTATAATGTCCTTTAGCGATTCCACCTTGGTTTGTTACGACGATTAACAAATAACCAAGCTCTTGTGCGCGTTTGCAGAGATCAAAAATTCCATCAAGAAAATCGATTTTTTCTTTCTCAAAAACATGACCGTAATCGACGTTAATTACCCCGTCGCGATCAAGAAAAAGAGCCTTATTTTTAATTAATTTCGGCAATTCTTTTTGCGCTCTCGCGTAATCATCGGGAACGCCGATATCGATAAAATATCCATCAGTAGTAAAAGCCTGAGGCGCCAGATCGGACAAGTATTTAGCTAAGAATTCAGTCTCGAAGGAAAATTTTTCTGGTAGTGTAAATTTCTCAAAAATTTTTGGATCCAAAAAATAAATTCCGCCATTGATGTAGCCTGATTTTTTTTCTACTGACTTTTCTTCAAAATTTTTAATCACCAAATTTTCATCAAACGCCACGCGGCCGTAACGCGAACAGTCATCCATTTTACGCAGAACCATTGTCAGATTTTTTGGTTTTGCGCTGAATAATTTTTGGTAATCAACTTCCAAAAAACTATCACCATTCATTACCAAAACCGGCTGATTTTGATCGATAAATTTCAATGAATTTAATATTGCGCCTCCCGTTCCTAAAGGCTCGTCTTCTCTGGCGTAATCGATCTTCATGCCCAAATAAGAATCACCAAAATACTCAATTATTTTCTCACTTAAATAACCAACCGAAATCACCGCTTTTTTGATCCCGTGATTTTGCAAATTCTGCAAAAGATAAGCCAAAAACGGCTTTGTCGAAATATCAGCAAGTGGCTTTGGAACATCTTTTACAACCGCTTGGAGCCTGGTTCCGAAACCTCCAGCAAGAATTATCGCCTGCATTATTTTCTATGCGGATTATGAGTTGCGCCAAAAAATTCGTCTTCGATCAAAGCACAAATGATATGGCCAGTGGCTATGTGCCCCTCTTGAATTTTAGGAGTTTCGCTTGATGGAATATTGATTTGGTAATCAGCAATTTCGCCAATATCGCGACCTTCAAGACCAAGCAATCCAACAGTTACAATTTTTTTCGCCTTCGCTGATTTCATAGCCTCAACAACGTTTTTGCTTCTGCCTGAAGTTGAAATTCCGATCAACACATCACCTTCCTGACCAACCGCATCAACTTGACGCGAGAATGAATAAAGATATCCGTAATCATTACCAATCGCCGTCAAAGCAGATGTATCAACGCTTAAAGCCATCGCATTCAAAGCTGGGCGATCGTAAGAAAGTTTGCTTACCAACTCCGCCGCTAAGTGTTGTGAATCAGCTGCAGATCCGCCATTTCCACAAAACATGATTTTCTTTCCATTGCGCAAAGCCTTGATACAAGCCGATGAAACCGCTTCGATATTTTTGTGCAATTTTTCGTCAGCTAAAATTTTTTCAAAAACTTCGCGAGTTTTTGTGAATTCAGAAATGATGTAATTTTTCATAAATTATCGATTTATTCTCCAACTTTGAGTGCCTTCATCAACGAAGTGGCAAGACATTGTTCTGCCTTCTTTTTCCTTTTCGAGTAAGCACAGAATTTCCATTCTTTTTGAAGGTGGAACCAAAAACATAATGAATCCGCCGCCGCCAGCACCAGAAATTTTTCCAGCCATCGCGCCAGCTTCCATAACCATGTTATAGATTCGATCGATGTTGGAATTTGAGATGTTTTTTGCTGCGGATTTTTTTGCTTCCCAGCCGCGACGCATTGAGTTTGCAATCGCTTTAATATCACCTTTAAGCAAAGCCTCTTTCATATCAAATGCCTCTTGCTTTATCGCCAGCATTGATTCGATGGTTTTCTCGCTTTTGTTAGAAATGTTTTTGCTTTGCTCTTCAATGATCGACCCAGAATCACGCGAAACTCCAGTATAAAATAACACGAGCGACTGCTCCAACTCTGACACAATCCATCTTCTGACTTTAAGTGGATTAATCACAGTTTTGTCATCTTTGTAGAACTCCATAAAATTAAATCCGCCAAAAGTTGCCGCATATTGATCTTGCTTGCCGCCTTTCATTCCTAAGTCTTTGCGCTCAATTTCATAAGCAAGTT
>VGDN01000175.1 GCA_016869695.1 Alphaproteobacteria bacterium | reverse complement strand
TGAGGCTTTGCCGTTCCTGCAAGAAGGCATGAATATCCGTGTAGAATACTGCAACGACAAACCAATCTCCATCTTCATTCCTGAACATGTTAACGCGATCATCGCGCAAGCTGATGCGGTTGTAAAAGGCCAAACTGCAGCTTCTTCTTACAAGCCAGCAATCCTTGAAAATGGTGTGCGCGTGATGGTTCCACCTTTCATTGAGTCTGGTGAAGAAATCATCGTTCACACTGAAGATTTTTCTTACGTAAGCAGAGCGAAAAAATAGTAAAATTTCTGAGAGGCTTACAGCCCCAGGGGTTTTACTGTGCTTGATTCTCGCCGCGCGGCGAGAATCTTTTTAAAAGTGAGGAATAAAGCTGGATTTATTCCTCACAAAACCCTTATTTTATGAGTAATAAATCCAAACTTATTCCTCATGAAAAAATGGAACTGGCAGCTCAAAGACTGGCCTAACTTCACTTACAACAAAGAGCGCCTCACAAAACTTGAAGCTGATTTTCTCCATTCCTCCGGTGTTTTTTTTGGCATCCACAAGCATCTAAACAAGCAAGACAAAGAAAGCCTCAGGGTTGAGTTGCTTTCTGATGAAGCATTAAAAACCTCCGAGATCGAAGGAGAGATCTTGAATCGTGACTCTTTACAATCTTCGATCCGCCGCAACTTTGGATTAATCACCGATCGCCGAAAAATTCCTCCCAGTGAAAAAGGCATATCGGATGTGATGGTCGATCTCTACAAAAACTCTGCTGACAAACTGAATCACGAATCACTTTTCAGATGGCATAAGATGATCACTAACGGCCGCTATGATCTGCAAGATATTGGCAGATATCGCACTCACGAAGACGCGATGCAGATTGTCTCAGGAAATATTTACGACAGCAGAGTTCACTTCGAAGCACCTCTCTCAAAAAATGTAAAAAAAGAAATGAATGATTTTGTCGATTGGTTCAACAAATCAGAAAAAAAACTTCCTGCTTTAACCCGCGCCGGAATCGCTCATTTTTATTTTGTTACTATTCATCCTTTTGAAGATGGGAATGGCCGGATAGCACGTGCTCTAGCGATCAAGGCACTATCACAATCTCTTAATCGATCGATTCTAACTTCGCTTTCAACCATCATTCAAAAAAATAAACGCAAATATTATGACGCGTTACAAAGTGGAAATCAGAGCATCGAGATTGGCGAATGGCTGGAATATTTTGCCAAAACTTTTCTCGAATCGCAGACTCACACACAAAACACGATCGAATTTTTAATCAGAAAAACTCAACTTTACGCAACGCTCCGCGACCAGTTAAATGAAAGGCAGGAGAAGATTTTAGCAAAAATGTTTAATGCCGGATTAGAAGGATTTAAAGGCGGACTAAGTGCAGAAAACTACATCACGATTACCAAAACTTCGCGCGCAACTGCGACGAGAGATTTGCAAGATTTGGTTGAGAAAGGCGCCTTGATTCGCACCGGTGAATTCAAGGGTGTGCGCTATTCTTTAAATTTAAAACCTGAAACAAAATGACTCTTCAATTCATAAAAATGTCCGGCGCGGGAAATGATTTCGTGATTTTCGATGCGCGTAAAACCTCGATTTCACTGACTCAAGCGCAGATCAAAAAAATTTCCGATCGCAAAAATATTGGCTGCGATCAGTTGATCGTGATAAGAAATTCAGACGAAGCAGATTGTGTGATGGAAATTTACAACTCGGATGGATCCATGTCTGGCGCATGCGGAAATGCTACTCGTTGTGTTGCATCACTGCTCGAAAAAGACGAAATAAAAATAAAAACAGCAGCCGGAATTTTGGAATGTAGAAAAAATGGTGAGTTAGTTTCAGTGAACATGGGGAGAGCAAAAATTGGCGGAGATGTTGATTTGCAAGGCTTCAGCTTCACTTGTATCGATGTAGGCAATCCACATGCAGTTACTTTCCTGCAAGAAAAAATCACTGACGAAAATTTTTTTTATGTCGGGCCGAAGGTTGAAACCAACAAATATTTTCCAAACAAAACCAACGTCGAATTCGCGCGGATTTTGTCTGATGATTTGATTGAAGTAAGAGTGTGGGAACGCGGTGCTGGCGAGACTCTAGCCTGCGGTTCTGGTGCTTGCGCTGTAGCGGTCGCAGCTATCAGCAAAGGTCTAGTTAAAAGCAAAAAAATCACTACGCGCTTCAAGGGTGGGGATCTACAGATCGAGTGGAATGGAGTTTCGGTGATTATGACTGGCGGTTACGAGAAGATTTTTGATGGGGTGGTGGATGCGGAGATTTTGTCATGTTGAGCGCAGCGAAACATCTCATGAGATCTTTC
>VGDN01000174.1 GCA_016869695.1 Alphaproteobacteria bacterium | reverse complement strand
GTGCGTGAGTGATGTTCGCGACGGTTGTGTCATCCACATTCACACCTTTTGTGAGCTGAAAATTTTTGGGAAATGTGCACTCGCCTTCGAAGCGACATCTGTGGAATTTTATAGTGTTCAAACTGCGTAGCGGGATTTCGCTGAAATCGATATTTGTGAAGACGCAGTTACGAAAAACCGCCTGCGTCAAATCGGCGTCGTTAAAAATTTTTTTCCCCCTTTCTTCAGTTCCCGTTTCGACAAATTTTATCCCGACGAATTCGGCTTTGTGGTACTGGTATGCGGATTTTAGAGTGAGATCATCAGGAGTTAGTTTCGCATATTGTCCTTCCTTAGCCTCGTCACTATTGCGGTAGTTGGCCAAAGACAGGGAGGGGGTAGGTTTTGTGATACCATTGAAATATGAAAGCTGATCATGAAAAGATTTCCGTCCTTTAGATTCTTTTAGTGCCTCTTCGGAACGGGTTGTGTAGGAGGCGAGGCTTGCTTCGGCTGATTCTTTGAGTTTGGTTGCGATTTTTTCTTCAAGTATTTTTTGAGCCTCAAGAATTTCATGTAGCGTCTCCAGCACCACATCATCCGCAGCGACCTCCACGCCCAAGAGCTGCGTCTGCAACTCCTTCAGTTTTTTTAGCTGGGATTGTTTTTCTTTTTCTAGGCCCTTGATAACCTCTGTCTTTAGCTCCGCTATGAAGCCAGTATCAACCTTTTCTAAGCCTGGGCCAGTGTTGGTGGCAACCAAATGACCATCAGGTGAAAAACTAAAGTCGGTATAAAGCCAGCTAAATGTCTCAGTCCCGTCGTTTGCTACTTTCCAGACAAACTCGGAACGAATTATTTCTTGGAGCTCCAGCTCAAGAACCAAGCCCTTCCTTTCGAAGTCCTCGACTTCTCTTTCACCAAAAATATCGAGCACCAAATCATCAAAAAATTTCTTTAGCTCTTTATCCTGTTTTTCTTTTTCGGTCGTGAATTTTTTGCGCATCAAATCCAGCTCATGGATCGTTGATTTATCCGAAGGGGAATAAGTCCTGCTCTCAATCACAACCTCCTCACCCTTATCATCCAAAATCGTTTCAAAATCCTTGCGCAGCTCTGCCAGTTTTCTGGTTTTTTCTTGTTGTAGGGTTAGGGGTAGAAAAATATTAACGACTTCTGAACAGGCTTGAATGTTGCTATGGTCGACCTGTATGCTATTAAAAGTCATGGTGTCACCA
This sequence comes from Alphaproteobacteria bacterium, assembly GCA_016869695.1. GTDB lineage: Bacteria > Pseudomonadota > Alphaproteobacteria > Rickettsiales > UBA1997 > UBA2645. The sequence goes on along the minus strand of VGDN01000174.1, from coordinate 1,111 downwards.
GAGAAAACAAATTTCTCTTTGCCATAGATGAATTCTGAGTCGGAAAGTTTGTTGAAAGTGATTGGGGGCTCTGTGCCTAAGAATTGGTAGTTTGCTGAATCTACACAACCAAACATATCTTGAGCTGCTTTATTTAAAGTGACTTTGAGAGCTTTGATTTTTTCTTTAGCTTGATCTTCGACTGATGTTTCGGCGGCGATTGCGGCAAAATCATTTTTTCTCAGCTCGTCTAGAATTTCTTTTGTTGCGACTGTTTGTCGTAGGTGAGGTAAGGCCGAAATCAAATCCATTCGGCCATGTAATGTGTAGCAGTAAGGGTTTGGCTTGGGATTTGCACCGGCAGTAGTTATAGGTTCGTATCCCACCTCTTCATCATAAAACTTTATCAGCTCCTGTTTTTTATCCTCATCGATTTCTAAGGCATCTTGCTCCATCAGGGCGATGTAGTCTGTGAGGTTGAATTTGTTGGTCTCTAGAGCTTTATAAAAAACCAACAAACGCAAATCGCGAATGAACTTCTCATCGTCTTCCACGCCGTTATCGGTGATGTAAAGCTCCGGACTAAGTGAATCGGGATGTTTTGAATCATAAGCAGTAAACACATTCTCAATCACCTTATCCACATCCATCCCGTCATATTTTTTGCCGTATTTTTTTACCTTCTTCTCCAGGTGAACCACCATGTCGTGAATATCTTTTAGGCGGGCATTAGCGTGGGCAATAACCGTCATCATCTCCGTGCCTACTTCGTCGCCGACTTTAAGAGATGCTAAGTCCTTCTTCTTTAGTGTATCTCGAAGTGCTTTCTTGGTGGCGAACAAATGACGCGTCGTTGCATCACTCATGCTGCGGTCGCGACCATACATCTGCTTGAGCAAATCGATATTCAGATGCTCTGGCGTGGATAGAAAAATATTTTGCCGATCTATCGTCGGATTCAAAACGCTCAGATCTCCATAATCCCCGCCAACTACGAATTCATTATTCTCGCCGGCATAGATCATCACGGCTTTGGTGATTCCTTCTGTTGCATCTACCCACTCTTTGCTACCGACCTCGGTTGTGATCGGGGCAGTTCCTGTTTTAACGATGATGCATTTGTGCCTCCCGT
>VGDN01000173.1 GCA_016869695.1 Alphaproteobacteria bacterium | reverse complement strand
ACGAAGCAAAAAAACTCGGTGAAAAATTTGAGATATTAATCTGTCTCGACGGCACGACTGATCGCTCTTCGCGCGTGATTTCCAACTTTCAGCAGGCAAATAAAATCAGAATCCTACCAATTAAAAATCAGCACGGACTCGGCCTCGCTTACAAAAGATTATTCACCGAAGCAGTTAAAAATTCGAATGACGCAGATCTGATTATTTCCCTCGACGCCGACAATACTCACAGCCCAGCCCAGCTTTACGAAATGGTTGCTTATTTCAGAAAAAATTCCCTCGATTTTCTCGTTGCTTCGCGCTTCTGCGGCAACAGCGTAATGGCCGGCTTCCCGATTTATCGCCGTTTCATCAGTAGATCATCTTCCCTACTCTTACAAAGAATTTTCGCCGTTCAAAAAATCTCCGGAGAAAAGCTGCAAGATTACACCAGCGGCTACCGCATCTACAAAGCAAAACAGTTGCGGAACCTACTTACAAAAGAAAAAGACAACTTCATCACCGAGCCAGAATTCACCTACACATGCGAGCTGTTGATCAAACTAGCAAGACTTAATTCACGACTAGACGAGATCCCGATGTTTTACGATTACGGCAAGAAGATTGGCAGAAGCAAGCTGAGCATCGGGCGCAACTTTTGGCGGCTGTTGATCATGTTACGGAAACTTACCTAAAAACCAACTTTTCCAAGATTTTCGTCGCTCGGCAAGAATCTAAACAATCACTTACCACACCTTGCTAACAAAGGTTAAACACTTGTTTTTACTCTTCACCAACCTCATCTTAAATTCGCGCGTTTTGGCCGTTAACTCGTGAATCACATATTTTCTTAAGCAAGATTCACGTGAATTAGGGAGTTTTTTTGGAATAGATTTACTGCAACTCCTGCGGAACCACAACCTGACAAGATTCTAGTAGTTTTTTAAGATTATTTTTTAGCGCTTCGAGTTTTTCTTCGGAACTTGCTTCAGCACGCGCAACTAGTACTGGCTGAGTGTTAGATGCTCTAATCAACCACCAACCATCCTTTTCATCAACACGTATTCCATCGATGTCATTGAAGTTGTTCACACTCTTCTTCAGCTCGTCGATAATTTTGAACTTCCACTCTTCACTGCATTCGATGCGGATTTCGGGGGTGGAGAAAGTTTTAGGTAAGGCCTTGCGCAAGACAGATAGAGAAACTCGCGACTGCTCAATGATGTTGATCAAGCGGATCGCTGCATAAAGCGCGTCGTCAAAACCAAAATATTTGTCAGCGAAAAATATATGTCCGGACATCTCTCCAGCCAATGCCGCCTTACTTTCTTTCATCTTCGCTTTGATGAAGGAATGGCCAGTTTTCCACATCAAAGCGTTGCCCCCAGCCTTCCTTATCTCATCAAATAAAACATTACTCGCCTTCACGTCGGCTATGATCGTCGCACCTGGCTTTTCCGCCAAAATCTCGCGAGCAAAAAAGATCATCAGCTGATCTCCCCAGATGATCTCGCCTTCATCGTCAACCACGCCAATCCTGTCGCCATCGCCATCGAAGGCGATTCCAAAATCACAATTTTCAGTCAAAACAGTTTTGATCAAATCCTGGAGATTGCTTGCGACTGTAGGATCGGGATGATGATTAGGAAATGAGCCATCAATCTCAGCAAACAACAAAACATGGTCAGCAAGGATTCTTTTACTCAAACGCTGCATAATCTCTCCGGCCGCACCATTACCAGCATCCCAAGCAATTCTTAACTTCTTGCGCGGCGTAAACTGATCAATCTCATCAAGCAGACGACTTTCGCTCTTTGCCAGCGGACAATCTGCTAAAATCCTGTTTATGTAGTCCTGTGAGATATCTTGCTGCTCAACCTTTCCCGCCTCGTCAACAAACGCACCATCAGCCGCGAGTTTGGCTAGACCAAGAATATCTTCGCCAAAAAATGGCCGCTCACGCAGCATCATTTTAAAGCCATTATGACTGCCCGGATTATGCGAACCAGTCACCATAATCCCAGCATCACAAGCGAGATGGTGGGTAGCAAAATACAACATCGGCGTTGGCCCGAGACCAACATCAATCACATGCAAACCGGATTCGCTTAATCCTTTGATCAGTTGCGTCTTCAGCACTGGCGAGCTTAAGCGACCATCACAAGCAACGGCAATTTTTTGCTTTTGCTTTTTCTGCAAAAAAGACGCGAAAGATTTTCCAATGAAAAATGCATCCTGGTCAAAAAGCGTTTGGCCGTGGATGCCACGGATGTCGTAGGCACGCAAGATGGAGGGATGGAAGATGTGAGGCATATCAAAACTTACGCAGTTGGTTAAAACTTGAGTAACGCTCAAAACTTAAACTGCGTAAGTTTTGAAACACGCGATTT
>VGDN01000172.1 GCA_016869695.1 Alphaproteobacteria bacterium | reverse complement strand
CAAGCAGCATAAAATTTCTGACCTGCTCGCCAACAGCGATCTCTCTGCATTACGCGACCATGTTCGCCAAAAATTAATCGACAGTTTTGTAGGCAATCCAATTCATCACGTCACCAAAATGACTGTGCAAGATGAGCGTGACTTGCTGCTCTACCACATGGATCGCTGCCGTAAGGAAGTTGCAAAACTCGGCTTACAAGACCGTGCCAAATTTAGCTCTTGGGCTTTCGACATGGATGGCAAGCCGCATGTACAGCCTGGTAATGGCGCGATCTTCGAGTTCCAATCGCAGCAAAAATTTTTTGAGTCACTGATTGAGATGCTTGAAGATGCTGGACTCGCCAAAGTAGCAGAAGAGATTGCGGAAATGAGCTACGTGACTACAAAAAAAATTCTGGTTGGAGAGAGTGCAAAAGAGATGGAGGAGGAGATTTTGCGAGTGATTTTTGGTGCACCGCCAGAAATCGAAAATTATGTCAGATCTTCAGGATGTAAGACTGCTGAGGTTGGATTTACCACGCGTGAGGAAGTTAGCAAAACCAATGCAGCAGTAGAGGAGATAAAAAATCTGTGCGGCGAGTTTGAGCCAAGATTGGTTGCAGAAAAATTTTCGGCTCTTTCTGCTGAGACAAAAAGACAGTTGATGTGCTTGATGGAGTCAGCACTGCTACACCCAAAACATGAACATATCATTTCCCAATTCGACTGTGAGTTAACGAGCTACAAAAACACCCTCGCTCTTTTTGAGCTTGCTCGTCAGCTGCCAGAGTACCATGAGCGAATTGCCTATTTCCGCGATTACTACGCTGAAAAAAGCAAGGAAGCGGGCTTTGATTTGTACAAACAATTTTTTTCTGACAGGGCGATTGCTAGGGCGAAGCACTCACTTGTTGAGCTCTCACCACTTGCTGAAGATGAAAAAACCATTCCGCGCTTAGTTGAGTTTACGCGCGAAATGCTCGCCGATCCTGAATGTCGGGCTTACATCCAAAAATCCGGCGGTCTGGTCAGACAGACTAGAAGCAACTCCGACGGCTCGTCTTCACTTGGCGCGCAAAAGGTTGTAATCAGCTACCTGGAGGCCGACATCGCCATTAAAAAGCTAGTGGAAGAAAGAGGATTTAAACTGGCGATCCTGCAAGGAATTGGTGCGAATGACTTGGAGCGCATGGCGCCGTGGCGCATTGAGTTATTACAAAATGAGTTCACCGCACAAGGTTCGGACGCACAGCATCAGACGCGATCGCGCTTGATTAAAATGCTGAGCAAAGCGCCAGATTCCTCGCCGCAACAACTACTCACTCTCAAAGAAAAATATCCCGACGCAGAAATTTCAGAATTGGTTGACCACTACTACCAAGCGCATCGCGATAGTGAGTTTGGTGATGAGTTGGTCATGAATGGCAAAAAGGTTTTTACCGGAAACCTTGTGCATCGCGGATTAATTCCAGCAGCGGCGGTAAAGGCTTTAGGCAAGCTCAGCTCCCGTCCTGATAATCGTACCGGCGAAACAAAAGCGGCGGCTCTACGAGGAAATGATTACGATGTTTGGGATGCTTCGGTCTACAACAACGACATGCGCCGCATCGGCGCAATCTCACTCCAGCGCATCAGCTCCCTTTCAACATTTTCCGTCGCGCCATTTTTTAACACCCCAAAATCCGATCCAAAATTAGTCGCTGATTTTACCGAGATTCCCCTGATCCAAAACATCAATTTCTCAGCAATTTTTGCACTCGGAGTTGCTGATATAAAATCATTCATGCTGGTTAATGGTTTTGATGTTGATCTGTCGGATCAAACAATCCTGGAAACCGCAAAACAGCCAAACTCCAGCAGTCCGGAAGAGATGCGTTGCATTCATACCTGTCGTCAGATTGCTGGCTGTAGAAATGTTTTGCGTAATGCGATTACGCCTTTGATCCACAAGGCTTCAAAGCAAACACAGGATGCGGCTGAAAAAATTTTCCGTGAAGTCGAAAACAATCACCTGCTGCAAAAATATGACCGGCCGACCATCAGAATTTGTGAGATTTTCGCACGTGATCAGCAGCTCGATTTAGAGACCAGACAAACTCTCGCCTGCGTCGCGCAACAAATCGCCAATGTGCATAAAAAAGGAAATTACTACGACACTAGAGCCGATCTGATCTCAGGAGCTCATGATGCCTCCAAGAAAAAGGATGAGGATGGATTTAAGAATTTTGTGGAATGGCTCGCGACCATCACCAGATCTGCTGGCAACCCAGTTAGACCCATGAGATGCTGCCCTATTTTTCCAGTTACATTAAAAATCCGGTGTTCGATTTTTCGTCCCTACTTCCAAGCAACAGCAACAAACATGAAACTAATAAATCTCTTGGCGCTACTCGCGCTTAG
>VGDN01000171.1 GCA_016869695.1 Alphaproteobacteria bacterium | reverse complement strand
GATTCTTTTCCGCTGTCTGCTGTTCGGTTTTATTCTCGTCCATGACTCAATTTTGTTTAGGGTTGAAAGGTGGCGCAAACTATGAGCCGATCCCGGGGGTTTCAAGATTGCTTTGCAGTTTTGAGTTTTTACCCTCCATGCACTTTTTTAATACTACCCCTACAGCATGTTTGACAAACTTCCCGACCAAGCCAACTACCTCGTGCCGATGGTGGTTGAGCAAACCGCTAAGGGTGAGCGTTCTTTCGATATTTATTCGCGCCTTTTGAAGGAGCGGATCATATTTTTGTCTGGCCCGGTTAATGACCAAGTCTCGTCCCTCGTGGTCGCACAGCTTCTCTTCCTCGAGTCAGAAGATCCGAAGAAGGATATTTATTTTTACATCAACTCACCGGGAGGCGTTGTTACATCTGGCCTCGCGATGTATGACACGATGCAGTATATCCGTCCTGACGTGGCGACTCTTTGCATTGGCCAGGCGGCTTCGATGGGCTCGCTACTTCTCGCTGCTGGTGCGCCCGGAAAGAGATTTTGCTTGCCTAACTCGCGCATAATGATCCACCAACCTTCCGGCGGTTATCAAGGCCAGGCCAGCGATATCGAAATCCACGCCCAAGAAACGATCAGCCTCAAAAAAAGACTGAATGAGATTTACGTGAAGCATACCGGCCAAAAGCTTTCAGTGATCGAGAAAGCAATGGATCGCGACAACTTCATGTCGCCGCAAAAGGCCAAAGAATTCGGGATTGTTGATGAGGTGATCGCGAAGCGTCCATCCTAATATTTTCGTCATTGCGAGCCGCTTTAGCGGCGAAGCAATCCATTACACTTGTGGATGGATTGCCGCGGTTTGCTTCGCAAACCTCGTGAGTGACGAGGAAAACATCTGAGTACTGAGCACTAATATTTTTTAACATGAATAACGACAAAGAGCTTTCCTGCTCCTTTTGCGGAAAGAATCAGAATGAAGTAAAAAAACTAATCGCCGGTCCAGCAGCGATGATTTGCAACGAATGCATTGCTCTCGGCATGGATATTTTGCGCGAAGAGCAAAAGAAGTCGCCGCTGCAAAAATCTAACGGCGTCAAGCCAACTCCGAAGGAGATCCTCAAGACCCTAAACGAATATGTTGTTGGCCAGGATTACGCGAAAAAAGTTTTATCGGTGGCGGTTTACAACCACTATAAGCGTATAGACGCCAATACCTCTGTGAGTCCAGACAATGTCGAGATCAACAAGTCCAACATCCTGATGATTGGCCCAACCGGTTGTGGCAAGACCTTACTCGCGCAGACTTTGGCTAAGATTTTGGATGTGCCTTTCACTATCACTGATGCTACCTCTCTTACTGAAGCAGGTTATGTTGGTGACGATGTGGAGAACATCATTTCGCGCTTGCTACAAGCGGCGAATTATGACATCGAAAAAACTCAGCGTGGCATCGTTTACATCGACGAGATCGACAAGATCGCACGCAAATCCGAGGACAATACTCGTCGCGATATTTCTGGCGAAGGTGTACAGCAAGGTTTACTCAAGATCGTCGAAGGAACGGTTGCCTCTGTGCCAACTCAGCCGGGTAAAAAATCTTCGCAGCAGGAATATGTGCAGATCGACACACGTAACATTCTCTTCATTTGCGGCGGCGCATTTTCTGGGTTGGAGAAAATCATCTTGAATCGCGGCTCTAGTGCGACCATGGGTTTCGGTGCTGTCGTGCGGGAGAAGGACGATCTGAGTCGCAAAGATATTTTTGCCGGAGTGGAGCCTGATGATCTAATCAAGTTTGGCCTAATCCCAGAAATCGTTGGAAGGCTGCCGGTGCTTGCGCCGCTTGAAGGGCTAACCGCAGAAGATTTAAAGAGGGTTTTGGTTGAGCCAAAAAATGCAATCACCAAACAATATCAGCGCCTTTTTTCTTTGGATAAGATTGATCTGATTTTTGACGAAGATGCTTTGGGTGAAGTTGCCAAGCAGGCTATCGAGCGCAAGACTGGCGCCCGCGGACTGCGCGCCATTGCCGAAAATATTTTGCTTGATGCGATGTTTGAAGTTCCCTCGCAAAAGAATGTGAAAGCTGTTCGTGTGACCAAAAAATCTGTAACCGACAAGAAGCCGCTCGAGATCTCTCTACTTAGTGATAAAGAGATTAGCGAAAGAAATGATGAGAAGAAGCAGATCGCGGTTGTGCAGCAGAAGGAGAAAAGAGCCTAAACGCAGGTTTTCGGCTTACGATCTAGATGATGGTTGCAGATTGTTGGGACAACGTAGACTTGGCGCACCCGAGAGGGAGAAAACCTGCCTAAACGCAGGTTTTCGGCTTACGATCTAGATGATGGTTGCAGATTGTTGGGACAACGTAGACTTGGCGCACCCGAGAGGATTCGAACCTCTAACCTTCTGAT
>VGDN01000170.1 GCA_016869695.1 Alphaproteobacteria bacterium | reverse complement strand
TTACACAAGCTTGGCCAGGAGTAATGGCTCGCGTCATTGAGTTCATTTCAACTTCCGCTTCGCCATTTTCTAAGATTTTTATTTTCGTCAACAGTGGCAAGGCACATAGCTGTTGGCTCTACGATCTCTTTAGTTACAGTCGCTTTTTCAAGCCACTCGGCAAATTTTTTGAATGGTTCTTTATTCATAAACTCCTTTTCGATGCCCAACATCAACAACCAGAACAGTGAGTTGTTTGCCGTTGAGTTCACAAATAACTCGATAATCACCAATGCGATAACGCCACAAACCCTTGAGGTTGCTGGTTAGAGCCTTGCCGAAGGCAAGTGGATCTTTTTTAACTTTTTCCTTGAGATAAGTGGCGATTTTTTTCTGCCAGAAATGATCTATTTTGGCGAGTTGCCTTTCTGCCTTAATACTAAATTCAATCGTCCAGGCCATATTTCGTGATGATTTTTTCGAGGCTGATTGTTTTGCCGCCGGTTCTTTTATGTTCAATGAGAGCCTTGATCCCCTCTTCTAAATCGCGCTGATCTTCAAGGTAAGACTCGAGCGCTTTCCTTAGAATGTAGGACTTCGAACGATCATGCTTCTTGGAAAATTTTTCCAAAGACCCGCCGAGATTTTTATCGATTTTAATCGAAATTATCGATTCCGCTGCCGCTTTCATAAAAAGTAATTCTTTTAGTAGATGTTAGTAACTAACACTGAAGCTAAATACCAAGACTTAGATAACAAGACTAGATCTCAAGCTGCATGAGAGTAGTGTCAAGCCACTTGTTAAATTTTAGGCCGACATTTTTTAGAGTGCCGACTTCAACAAATCCGAGTTTTTTGTGGAAGGCTACGGAGTCATTCGTCGCAATACGACTGATGATATTTTTGATGCCGACTTTTTTTAATTCGGAAATTAATTCGAGCATTAACAACTTGCCGTAACCCTTGCCGTGGCCGGCCTCATCGATGTAGACAGAATTTTCTACAGTAAATCTGTAAGCGCTTCTTTGGTGATATTTGTAAGCGTAAGCGTAACCGCGAACCGCTCCATTTTCTTCACAAACCAAAAACGGTAATTTGTCTTCGAGGGTAATTTTTTCGAAACGTGATTGCATTTCTGCAAGCGACGGAGCCTCTTCTTCAAAGGTCGCAACCGAGTTCTTAACGTAGCTGGAATAGATGCGCAAAATTTCTGCGACGTCTGTTTTTTTGGCGAAACGAATCATAGTCATTATTCAATTTCTTTAGTTATCCAACCACCGCCGAGCACGTGTGAATCTTGGTAGATCACGCATGCTTGGCCAGGAGTAATGGCTCGCGTCATTGAGTTCATTTCAACTTCCGCTTCGCCATTTTCTAAGATTTTTATTTTCGCTGGCTCTTCTTCGTGATTTGAACGCAGGCGCACTTTCGCAGCGATTTCTTCACCTGGTTTTGTTAGCCAATTCAAGTCACGAATTTTGAATTTTCGGTTCTGCAAAAATTTTTCCTCGCCGACAAAAACTGCGTTTTCTTTGGGATCGATTTTGATTACGTAAAGTGGCTCGGGATAAGAAATACCAAGGCCGCGCCGTTGACCCAGCGTGAAGTTAATAATGCCAGTGTGCTTACCTAAAATCTTTTTTGTCTCGACGTGAATGAAGTTTCCTTCGCGAAAAGCAGAAGGTCGATGACGACGAATTACTTCGGCATAATCACCGTTTGGCACGAAACAAATATCTTGTGAGTCAGGTTTGTTCGCCACCTCTAAACCTAGACGAATCGCCTCTTCGCGGGTTTTTTCTTTTTTATTTCCGCCGAGTGGAAAACGTAAAAATTCGAGCTGTTCTTTCGTTGTCGCGAATAAAAAATAACTCTGATCTTTGTCGTCATCGATCGCTTTATGCAGCTCTGCTTCGCCGTTTTTTCCAACTAATCGACGAACATAATGACCAGTCGCCATACAGTCCGCATTCAGGTCCCGCGCGACTTTAAGTAGATCACGAAATTTTACTGACTGATTGCATTTCACGCATGGAATCGGTGTTTCACCTTGAAGATAGGAATCAGCAAAATCATCGATCACCGATTCGCGAAACAGATTTTGGTAATTCAAAACGTAATGCGGAAAGCCGCGTTTTTCGGCAACTTTTTTGGCGTCGTAAATGTCAGTTCCAGCGCAGCAGGCATTCTTTTTTTTGAGCGCATCGCCCATGTCGTAAAGCTGCAAAGTAATCCCAATCACATCGTATCCCTGCTCGTACAAAAGACAGGCAACGACAGATGAATCAACGCCGCCAGACATGGCAACGACGACGCGCGTATCTTTTTCTGATTTGTTGAAGCCGAGGGAATTCGTCAATTTTTGATTTTTGCCAAGTCCCCCATTGGGGGATTTAGGGGGATAAAATATTTTGATTTTTGCCAAGTCCCCCATTGGGGGATTTAGGGGGATAAAATAT
>VGDN01000169.1 GCA_016869695.1 Alphaproteobacteria bacterium | reverse complement strand
AGTGGGATATGGGCAAAATCCGGCACGTTCCAGCCCATCGCTTGGTAAATAATTTTTTGGCGGAAGGCGTTGGTTAAGTGGTCATCGCCGCGAATCACATGCGTGATTTCCATGTCATGATCATCGACTACAACCGCAAGCATGTAAGTCGGAGTGCCGTCAGCACGCAGCATTACCAGATCATCGATTTCAGAATTTTTTACGCGGATTTCGCCCTGCACCAAATCGCGAATCACCGTCTCGCCTGCAAGAGGAGCCTTGATTCTGATGACCGGCTTAATACTTGATGATTGCGACTGCACCTTGTCACGCCACTCACTCTTAAAACGAAAAACCTCGCCATTTTTTTCTGCCGCTTGGCGCATTTCACTCAGCTCTTCCACAGAGGTATAGCATAAGTAAGCCTGATTTCTTTCTAAAAGCTGCTCGGCAATTTCCTTATGACGGATAAGATTCTTTGACTGCAACAGGAAATCTCCATCATATGCGAGACCAAGCCAGCCAAGACCTTGCAGGATTGCATCAATCGCTTCTTTCGTTGAACGCACTTGATCAGTATCCTCGATACGCAGCAAAAATTTCCCCTGATGATGCTTAGCAAAAAGATAGTTGAACAAAGCGGTACGCGCCCCGCCAATGTGGAGATAGCCAGTAGGAGATGGGGCGAAGCGGACGGTTACGGTCATTTCAAATTTTAGATTTTAGATTTTAGATTTTAGATTTACTCCGTCGCACAAGATCTAAAATCTAAAATCTAAAATCTAAAATTATCCCCCGAATCCACCAAAGAGGGACTAGGCAAGAATCAAAAATGAAGACTACTCACTCAACTGCCGATGTAGGCGCAAAGCTATTAGAGAAAAAAGTTATTTCTGATGATCAGCTACAGATTGCGTTGAAAGAATGTGAGAGAATCAATAGTGCGAAGACAGTTGGGGCGATTCTGGTTGAGATGGGATTCATCTCGGAAGGTGCACTAGGAGAGGTTCTAAACGAATCTAGCACTACCAAAAAATTCGACATCAAATCCACATTAATCGATGCTCGTCTGGTCAAGAAAATTCCAAAAGATTTTGCAACACGCAACAAACTAATCCCCATCTCTTTTTCTGATGACTCAGTAACCATCGCAATGTCCGATGTGTTTGACATTGTTGCAATTGATCAGATTCGCCGCTTCTTCCCGCCTAATTTTCGTATCGATCCGATTTATGCACCGGAATCTGATCTGATTATCGCCATCGACCAATATTACGGCTATGAGATGTCCATCGACGGCATTTCGAAAGAGATGGAGAAAGGCGGCGCTAATAAAACTTACGACGAAACTCAACTTAGAGGCGACTATAAAAGTCCGGTTGTTCGTCTCGTCGATGCTATTTTGACCGATGCCGTTCACCATGGCGCGTCTGACTTACACTTCGAACCTGAAGCTTCGTTTTTGCGTATTCGTTACCGTATCGACGGCAAGATGGTACAAATTCGTAGCATGCACCGCGATTATTGGTCAGCGATATCCGTACGTCTTAAAATCATGTCTGGCATGAATATTGCCGAAGCAAGAAAGCCACAGGACGGACGTATCAATTCCGAAATTCTTGGCCGCAAAATCGACTTTCGTGTTTCGACTCAACCGACGATTAACGGCGAAAATATCGTAATGCGTATTTTGGACGAGAAGCATTCAGTGCTCTCGCTCGACAGCCTCGGCTTCTCCGAACACAACATCACTATACTCAAGAAAATCGTTCAGCGTCCGGAGGGAATGATTGTCCTTACTGGTCCAACAGGTTCGGGTAAAACCACAACGCTCTACACACTTCTCTCTTACATCAACGCCATCGATAAAAACATCATGACCCTCGAAGACCCGGTAGAATATCACATTCCACTGATTCGTCAGTCGAATATTAGAAGCGATATAGGAATGGATTTTGCGTCAGGAATTCGCGCGATTTTGCGGCAAGATCCAGACATCATCATGGTCGGTGAAATTCGTGACAAGGATACGGCGGTTACGGCGGTTCAAGCGGCGATGACTGGTCACCAAGTTTATTCTTCGCTACACACCAATGATGCAATTGGCTCAATTCCGCGTTTGATAAATATCGGCGTACCTAACTATTTGATGGCCGGGTCAATGATTGGCGTTGTGGCGCAACGTTTAACACGTAAACTTTGTCCGCATTGCCGCAAAGAATCTCCAATCACCGACTTTGAAAAGAAGCTGCTAGGCCCTAAATACATGGGCCTTACCAAACTCTTTCGCGCGGTCGGCTGCGAGAAATGCACCAATGGTTACAAAGGAAGAACGGTGGTCGCCGAGATTTTGCAGTTTGATCACGAAATAGATGATCTTGTTGCCAAAAGCGCCAGTCGTAAAGAAATCACCGCCTACGTCTTCAATAGTGGATTTGTTCCAATGATTGAGGATGGGCTGCAAAAAGTATCAAAAGGAATTATCGATCTAAAGGAGCTAACAAG
>VGDN01000168.1 GCA_016869695.1 Alphaproteobacteria bacterium | reverse complement strand
TGGCTTCGCTGCGCTGACTTTTTTTGTTAAAAATTCCTTCATTGAAGAGATTGGTAAAAACTACGTTCTAGCCGCTTACGCCAAGGGTCTAAACCAAAATCAAATTCTCTACCGCCACGTCTTTCGCAACGCAATGCTGATTGTCGTTGCCGGCTTGCCAGCAGCTTTGATTGGGATTTTTTTCACCAGCTCAATGTTGATTGAAGTGATTTTTTCACTAGATGGACTTGGCCTCCTGGGCTTTGAAGCTGCTACTTCGCGCGACTACCCGCTAATGTTTGCCACCCTCTACATCTTCACCTTGCTTGGCCTCGTGACCAACATCATTTCCGACCTGACTTACCGTTTAGTGGACCCCCGAATCAATTTTGAGGTTAGTCGGTAGTCGTTGATTATTTTTTGTAAGTTGTGACCTCGTTAAAAAAGCAGCTCTTTGCGCCAGTGTGACAAGCAGCGCCGGTTTGTTTTACCTTGAGCAAAATGCAGTCGAAGTCGCAATCCACATGGATCGACACCACTTCTTGTACGTGATTTGAAGTTTCTCCTTTTTTCCAAAGTTGGTTGCGCGAACGCGAGAAATAAGTGGCGTAACCACTTGTAATCGTCAGGCGCAAACTCTCTTCATTCATCCAAGCAAACATCAAAACCTCGCCCGTCTTTTCATCTTGCGCGATTGCTGGAATCAGGCCATTTTCGTTGAATTTTAATTTTTCTAACATGTTGGGAGAGGTTGATAATTCTGGCTCCATGGCCTATAAATCACAAATGACGCAGGCGCGTAGCGCCGAGTAATTTGCAACTCACGCAACTAAAAAACAAAAACCGGTGAGTAAAAATCAAAAATCAAAAATGATTACCTGCACTCGCCGACTCGAGTTTGACGCGGCGCACCGCATTTTGAATCACGAGAGCAAATGTAAATTTTTGCACGGGCACCGTTACGCTTTGGAGGCCAGTTTCAGATTTTGTTCAGAATCTCTACCTGCGGATGGCCAGCTACAAGGCTCTGCTGAATCTCTTTTGTCTTGCGCTGCTTCGCAGACGCGGGCACTCCTCAACAAGAGCCTTGTAGCTAACTCACTGCAGCGAGATTCTGAACAAAATCTTGCTGCAAGAAATTTGGATGATTTGGGTCGAGTAATTGATTTCGGAATTATTCGCGAAGTGCTAGGCGCCTGGATTGACGAGCATTTTGATCACAACACAATTCTTTCGGTAAAAGACAAAAAACTTGGCGAAGAAATCGCTGCTAAAACTGGTCAGAAAATTTACTACCTAGGTGAGAACCCTACAGCTGAGAATATCGCCAAACATCTTCTGCACGAAATCTGCCCTAAACTTTTCGCCGACAAAAATGTAAAATGCGTGGCGATCAGGCTTTACGAAACACCGAATTGCTTTGTAGATGTTAGATAAAACCGACGCAAAACCTAATTCTAGGTACAAGATTTTGGATCCTAAAAAATTTGAAGAAATGGCTAGGCGCAAGGAGTCGAGCAGCGTAAGCGCATTAAAACATACGTGCGCAGCGCAGGCGACGCAGCAACGAAGCCAGAACTCAAATTTCAACGGATACAAATATCGCATTTACTACGAAGACACTGACGCCGGCGGTGTCGTATACTACGCCAACTACCTAAAATTTTTTGAGCGGGCACGAACTGATTTCTTGCGCGAGCTTGGCATTTCACAATCCGAACTACTCGCTAAAGAAAATCTCGCTTTCGTGGTCAGAAAATGCACCGTGGAATATCTTACTCCCGCAAGGCTTGACGATGTTTTAGAAATTTCGGTTGAAGTAAAAAATATTTCCGCTGCCGCAATTCTTCTGCACCAAGTTACAAGAAAATCCGACACAATCTGCTCCCGTCTTGAAGTAGAAATTGTCTGCGTTGACGCCACCAACTTTAAACCAAAAAGAATTCCACAAAAAATCACTAACTCCTTATCGCTTACCGCTTACCACTAATTTTATGTTCGACAATTTCTCCTCCAAAATTACGAAAATTTTTTCGCAAATCGCTGGAAAAAGATTCATTTCTGAAGATGACCTGAATGCTACAATGCGTGAGGTGCGGATTGCTTTGCTTGAGGCAGATGTGGCACTACCGGTAGCAAAAGATTTTATTGAGAAGGTAAAGGTGGAAGCGTTGGGAAAGCTCGTGGTTGCTAGCGTTGAGCCCGGCCAAATGATTATCAAAATTCTCCACGATGAGTTGGTGAAACTGCTCGGCTCAGAAAAATCGGAACTGAATCTTGGCGTAAAACCGCCTGTCGTGATTTTGATGGTTGGGCTTCAAGGTGCCGGCAAGACTACAACCACCGGCAAGCTCGCCCTCCGTCTTAAAAGTAAAAATCACAAAAAAACTTTAGTCGCTTCGCTCGACACCTATAGGCCAGCAGCGGCAGAGCAGCTTAGAATCTTAGCCGAAAAAACCTCAGTTGATTGCGTTGCTTTTGACGCGAATAAGAAACCGCTGCAGCTTGCC
>VGDN01000167.1 GCA_016869695.1 Alphaproteobacteria bacterium | reverse complement strand
TTTCCTGTCGTTCCGGGCGCAGTAATCTCAGCAAAACCGGTCGGTGTTTTGATTATGGAAGATGAAAAAGGGATGGATGAGAAAATCCTCGCCGTGCCTGGCCGTAAACTGAATTCGCAGTTCGAGAATATCGAGTCTTACCAAGAACTTCCGGAAAATCTCCTAAACAAGATCAAGCATTTCTTCGAGTATTACAAAGGTTTGGAGAAGGGAAAATGGGTAAAGGTAAAGGGATTTGAAGATGCTGCGAAGGCATGTCAGCTCATTGAGGAAGCGATTGCACGAGCAAAGAAATAAATGCTCAAACAACTCCTCCGCTTCCAAAATTTCGAAAAAAATTTCCGCTTCTTCGCGCCATTTTCTCTCATTTGCCTGTTGGTTTTTCTAGCATTGGCAATTCCGGCAATCCTCAACTCACCTAATGATTACCAACAGGGAAATGTGGTGAAGATCATGTATATTCATGTACCTGCGGCTTGGATGGCGCTACTGATTTACACGCTGCTCGCCGCTTTCAACCTCGCTGGATTCATTTGGAAGAATCCGTTTTTTTATCTAATCGCTCGCGGAGTTGCCGGCATTGGTGCTTGCTTCACTTTCATCACTCTTGTCACTGGCAGTCTTTGGGGCAAACCAATCTGGGGAGCTTGGTGGGTGTGGGATGCGCGCCTAACTTCAATGCTGATTTTGTTCTTCCTATATCTCGGCTACATCATCCTGCTTAACTCTTTTGACGATCAACGCAAAGGTGAAAAAATCGCCGCGATCATCTCCATCATTGGCTTCATCAACGTTCCAATCATCAAATTTTCTGTGGAATATTGGAACTCACTACACCAACCCGCCAGCATCATTCGAAGTGGTGGATTGGCCATTCATTCAACAATGCTCACACCTCTGCTGCTAATGTTTGGCACTTACTTCTCTTATTTTGTGTTTGTTGCACTGCTACGGGTACGAACTACGATTCTACTTAAACGTTAGAGTTAGTCCGATCTTGCGCTAAACCAGAATCCTGGCTTAGGTAGCAAGAGCGTGATGACCTTAATAACGGATCTGAGCTAAAATAAATGCTACGAAGAGTAAAAAAAATATTCGAACTAGAAGCATCGACAGGCATTCTTTTGATGATTGCGACCGCTGCAGCTTTAGTCACCGCCAATTCCGAGAATCATCAAATTTATCATCAATTCTTTGCCATAAAAATGCCTCTAGATCTCGGCTTTATTGGCATCACCAAAGACTTAACGCTACATGATTGGATCAATGACGCATTAATGGCGATGTTCTTTCTGTTGGTCGGGCTGGAATTAAAAGAGGAGGTTGCAGCAGGAGAATTGTCGAGTAAGTCGAAAGCGATGCTGCCATTAATTGCAGCCTGTGGTGGCGTGATTGTGCCGGCTCTTATTTTCTACTTCTTTAATCTTGATTACGAAGAAAATCTAAAAGGTTTCGCCATTCCAACCGCAACTGACATTGCCTTTGCCTACGGTGTAATCTGTCTTTTTGGCAATAAAATTCCCAAATCGCTCAAGGTATTTTTGATCTCGTTGGCGATATTTGACGACCTTAACGCCATTCTGATTATCGCTTTTTTCTACTCACAGAATTTGGCGCCAATTTACATGATTTTTGCTTTTGTTATCGTGATGGTCTTGGCGGCGCTTAACCTCAAAAATCACACCAGAGTTTTTTCCTATTTGATCTTGGGAAGTTTGTTGTGGCTTATGGTTTTAAAGTCGGGAGTTCACGCCACAATTGCTGGAGTTGTATTGGCGATGTTTATTCCGCGTCAGAAAGATGTGCTGCATAATCTAATCAAAAAAATCGCACCAATAGTGAATTTCTTCATTTTACCGGTTTTTGCCTTCGCCAATAGCGGCGTGAGAATCGAAGAGTTTTCCAAAGAAATTTTCACCACGCCTTTGGTTCTCGGCATCATCACCGGTCTTTTTATCGGCAAACAACTAGGTGTGATGTTGTTTAGTTTTGTCGCAATTAAACTGGGATTAACTCACTTACCAAGAAGCGCGAAAGGCGAATCAAGTTGGCTAGAATTTTATGGTGTTTCCATCTTAACCGGCATCGGTTTTACGATGAGTTTTTTTATTGGATCTTTGGCTTTTTTTGGAAACGAAACGCTTTTTGATGAAGTAAAAATCGGCGTGCTTGCCGGATCACTTTTGTCGACGCTATTTGGAATAGCGGTCATTTATCTGTCTATTTTGCTTAAGGGGGGAATACGGGGACAGTATACTAATTAATTAGTATACTGTCCCCAGATTATTTGGATATAACAGCATTAGCTTTCCAACTCTATCCAAATCAGATAACAAGATAGCGATCATCGCATTACAATATTTCTTCAACAAGCCAGCTGAGAAAATACAGAAAGCAAACGCGGAAGCCGCGCAAAGCAGCAAACAAACAACTCAATCTGGGCCAGATATTCCTTAATCGCGGCGATGACGTTGAAAGTTAAGCACTAAACTAAGTCATATCAT
>VGDN01000166.1 GCA_016869695.1 Alphaproteobacteria bacterium | reverse complement strand
TGATGTTTAGGGGCACCACGTAAGTGTTTAGATCGCGCAGATAATCTTGGTAAATTACACCAAGATCTTTCTGCAGTTGATGCAGTTCATCTCTGTTATTCTCGGCAAAAGCATTGATCAAATTCTCGCGATAGATTTGCGATTTTAGCGCCAACACCGCCGAGCCAGTGCGCACTGGACCAATGCGGTAAGGCGTGTAGTTCATGAACACGCCTTCATGCTTTATCTCCTTGTTCTTAATCATACTACCTTCGGGATAGATCATCCAATCATATTCACCGGTGATGAGGTCGCGCACAATGATGTTGTCACGCTGCGGATGTTTGGTCGAAAGAGTTCCAACCGAGTTTAGAAATCTTCCCAAAGCGCCGATATAAACACTAGCATCAGCAAGGCAACGCACTTGGCGCCCTGTGTGTTTGTAGATTAGATAAGGAACAAAAAAAGTTTCTGAACGCGTAAAGTGATTGGCCACAAACATCACCGGTCGCGCCGGCAACTTCTCCAAACCATACACAGAAAAACGTGAGCCAAGAACTTTTTCTAAAATCTTTAAAGCAAAAGCGGCGTAGTGGAATGATTTGGTTGGCATACAGAACTTACGCAGTTGGTTAAAACTATTAGCTGATACTAGAACTTAAACTGCGTAAGTTCTGTTACATGCGATTTGTTTCGATTACTGCGAGTTTACGAGCAGATAATGCTAAGCAAATCAAACCAAAATTTGATCAAATCTATCAGATTTTTTAAAAATGCTCATCGGTTTTACACAAGTCAAATCAAGGCTTCTTGCTGTTTATCAAAATCATAAACTTCCACATGCCATTCTTCTTTTAGGTAAGAAAGGAATCGGAAAAGCGAGTTTTGCTCGTGAGCTTGCGGAAGCGATTTCCAAGGATATTCTGGTGATCGAAAAAGAGGCGGAAAAAAGAGAAATCGGTGTCGAGAGAATCCGCGGCATCAAAGATTTCGTCAATCAAACATCAGCGATTTCTGATGATAAGTTTATCATCATCGATTCGGCTTGTGAGCTTACCAGATCTGCTGCAAACTCTACTTTAAAAATTCTGGAAGAACCAAATCCACACAACTTCCTGATCCTGATCGCGCATAATCTTAACGCGGTTTTACCAACCATTCGCTCACGTTGTCAGATTATAAGAATTCCCAATTTATCGCACACAGATTTTGCCAAGATCGTCAAAGATGATTCAGGATTTTTGGCCGAGATTTGTGAAAATTCACCTGCAGAAGCGATTGCGCTCGGCGCAGATCTGGCAAGGTCTTACGAACTATTTCTGCGCTCAATCTTAAACAAAAAACTCAGCGACGAACTACTCAAAAAAATCTCCGACAAAAATTTTTCCTTCCGAGTTTTAGAAAAAATCTGCGCATTTTTCTTCAACCGCGCCGGCAAATTTTCCGCTGGATTACCACTGAATTTTTACTTCGAAGAGGAAAAGGTTTTTTTGCAGATGAATCGAAAGAAGATTTTCGATATGCATGACGAAGCCATGCTACTCCTACGCAAAACCACCTCTATTAATCTAGATCGCAAACTGACTTTGATTAATATTTTTAATCAACTCTACAGTGCTGCACTGTAGCACAAACTAACTTTTACAAATGGCAAACTTATCTGTTCGCATCCCAGACCAACTCGACTTCGCGCTAGAGGTCGTAGCCAAGAAGCAAGAGAGGAATAAATCATTCTTTATTCGCAAAGCTCTAGAAAGTTACTTGGAAGATTTTCACGACTACCAAACTGCTAAAACGGAATATGCAAAATACCTAACTGGTGGCAAGAAAACTGTCGCTCTCAAAGACCTTGCCAAAGATTTGGGGATCAAGCTTCATCACTACAGAAAATAACCAAAAGTTACCATTCGACAAGCTCAGAGTGACTTATGCGAGTCATGCTGAGCTTGTTGAAGCATGGCATTCCTACAAAGATAAATTTTAACAAACTGATCAATGACCAAACTCTACAAAAGCATCGGCCTGATGAGTGGAACATCGATGGATGGGGTTGATTTGGCGCTGATCGAAAGCAACGGTAAAGAAATCATCAACCGTAGCAAATTTTTACATCTAACTTACGAACAACCTTTTAAAGAGCGGCTTTACACCTTGATCTATAAGCATCCATCCCCACAACAGATTAAAGAAGTGGAGCGGGAGCTAACCATGCTTCACGTCGATCTCGTGAATCATTTTCTCGCCGAAAACAAACTCGATCCAAAAGAGATCGACATCATCGGATTCCACGGACACACCATTCTGCACCTACCACAAAAACAGATCACTTGGCAGATCGGTAACGCCCACCTGCTTGCCGAAGAAACTGGGATTAATGTCGTTGGCGATTTTCGCACCCGCGATGTAACCATTGGTGGACAAGGCGCACCGCTGGTTCCGATTTATCATTTTTACTTACTACACAATCAGCAGCGCCCCACTGCCGTGCTAAATATCGGCGGAATCTCCAACATCACTTACTTCGCCGATAACAACGAAAACAACATCCAGG
>VGDN01000165.1 GCA_016869695.1 Alphaproteobacteria bacterium | reverse complement strand
CAAATGGTGGTGGTGGATATCGTGTGGCGACGCGCCTGCTCGGGCGGTATGCCGGCTTGGTTTCTGGTTCGGCTTTGATAATCGATTATGTGCTGACCATCGCCATCTCAATCGCCAGCGGCGTCGACGCGATTTTTAGTTTTCTTCCTGACGGGTGGCAGCAGGCGAAGTTGCTAACGGCGATTTTGTTGGTTGGGTTGCTCGCTTTCCTGAATCTGCGCGGGATGAAGGAGTCGATTAAATTGCTACTGCCGATTTTTTTGGGCTTCATTGTCACCCACTTTTTCCTGATTATTTACGGAATTGTTACTCATCATTATGGTCTCGTGAAGCTTGTCCCACAGGCGATCAACGAAACAAAAGAGATGAAAGATGCGTTGGGCTGGTTTTTTGTTTTGTCGGTTTTTTTGAAGGCGATTTCGCTTGGGGGAGGTACTTACACTGGTCTAGAAGCGGTGTCGAACAATGTGAACACATTGTCCGAGCCCCGCGTACGTACAGCAAAACTGACTATGTTTTTGGTTGCTGTTTCTCTCGCCTTCACGGCTGCGGGTATAATTCTGCTCTATCTGCTTTGGGGCATAAGCAAGGTTGAGGGTGAGACGCTTAATGCTACTACTTTTTATGCGATTACGCAGAGCTGGAATTTTGGTGATATTTCTGTTGGCGAATTCTTTGTGCCGGTGGTTTTAGTTCTTGAGGCCGGACTACTTGTCGTGGCAGCCAATGCCGGATTTCTTGCGGGTCCCAACGTCATCGCCAACATGGCTGCAGATGAGTGGATACCGAAATCCTTTAGTTCACTTTCAAGTCGTTTGGTGGTGAAGAATGGGATTCTATTTATGACGATCGCAGCGATGGTCACGCTGATTATCACAGGTGGATCGGTACATATTCTCGTTGTGCTTTATTCGATTAACGTGTTTATTACTTTTTCGATGTCGCTCTTGGGGCTAAGCATTTATTGGCTTCGTCATCGTCGTCGTCAGCCAAAATGGTTGAGTAAGTTTACGATTTCGGTAATTGGTTTTATCGTCTGTAGCGCGATTCTTCTCATCACGATTTTCGAAAAATTTTACGAAGGTGGCTGGATCACTTTGCTCATCACCTCGATTTTTATTACCTTCGGATTGTTGATACGAAGCATATACAGAAGCTTTAAGCTGAAGCTGTTGCACAAGGAATCGGAGTTTTATGGATATGAGTTTTTGCCAATTGTTAATCCAGCTGGCGACATAGATAAATCTGCGCCAACGGCTGCGATCATCGTTGATCAAACTTTTGGTAGTGGCATGAACTGCCTACTGGCAATCAAAAAACTTTTTCCGGGAATCTTTAAGAATTTTATTTTTGTAACGGTCGGCGAAGTTGATTCCAACACGCTGCGAGAAGAAAGAAAATGGCGTGATATGCGTCGCAAAACCAAATCGATTTTGAGTAAATATAAAAACTACTGCAACGCCAATGGTCGCTTTGCTAAGGCCTACATCGGATATGACACGGATATCGTCGAAAAACTAACTCAACTGACCGATCGTGTGATCAAGGATTATCCCAATGTTTTGTTCTTTGGAACCAAGTTCATCTTTGACAACGAAAACATTTTTACTCAGATTCTCTTCAACCATGTCCCATACATAATGCAGCGCCGCCTTCATGTCAGGGGGCAGAATATGGTGATACTTCCGATGAAAATCTAATCATTGTACCATTTACCATTTAACATTGATTCACCACGTTCCAAATAGATAAGTTAAATTAAATGTTATGAGCCCGTAGCTCAGCTGGATAGAGCAACAGCCTTCTAAGCTGTGGGTCGGACGTTCGAATCGTCTCGGGCTCACCATCAAAACCTAACTTTTGCTTCGAAATTCTTATCGTTCTAGCCTGTCGCGGTGTACACGTATGTACCCAAAGCTTTTATTTTGCGCCGCTTCGCAGGCTAAACTTTTATTTTGCGCCGCTTCGCAGGCGCGGGCACTCCTCGCAACCTTCGAGCCAAAAAATTTCTTTGTAAAAGCGGTTTTAAACCCACGCCTTATCTTGCTTTGCAACTATTTGACTTTTTTTCACCCGTCTCTTTAATGCCGCGCCCCTCGTTTTCGGGCTGATCCAGAAGACATAAATTTTTTTCAAAAAATGCAAAAAACTTACACGGCGAAGCCGAGTGAAATCGAAAGAAAATGGTGGATAGTTGATGCTGAAGGATTGGTGGTTGGACGTACTGCCACAATCATCGCGAACATCTTGCGTGGTAAACATAAACCAAGCTTTACCCCAAATCTTGATTGCGGTGATCATGTTGTGGTCATCAATGCTGATAAGGTGAAACTCACCGGCAAAAAATATGCTGAGAAGCTTTATTACTGGCATACTGGTTATCCAGGCGGAATAAAAGATCGTACTGCTCGCCAAATCATCGAAGGAAAATTTCCAGAAAGAGTTCTGCAATATGCCGTCGAACGCATGATTTCTCGTGGTCCATTGCAGCGTGACATCATGGTAAAATTACATATCTACAAAGGTGCGCAGCACAAACATCAAGGTC
>VGDN01000164.1 GCA_016869695.1 Alphaproteobacteria bacterium | reverse complement strand
TGGTGATTGCGGTTCGTTGTGTCTCGCCAGAAAAATAAACTCGTGAATGCGCACCAGCGCCGATTCCAAGATAATCTTCGCTTCGCCAGTAAGCGAGATTGTGACGACACTCGAAATTTTTCTGGGTGTAGTTGGAAATCTCGTAAAGCTCTAAACCTGCGCCAGATGTGATCTCATTGGTTATCTCATAAAACTCCGCAGCAAGATTTTCTTCCGGCATCAAGAATTTTTTCTTCTGAAATTCTGCAAAAAATTTTGTGCCTTTCTCGATGGTAAGTTGGTAGAGCGAGAGATGTTTGCTGCCAAAACTAAGCGCTTGTGCAAGCTCATGCGACCAGTCAACAAGGCGCTGCTCAGGCCGCGCATAAATCAGATCAAAAGAAAAATTATCAAAGATTTTGGCGGCAGTTTCGATGGTTTTAATTGCCTCACCGGTGTTGTGTTCTCGTCCTAAAAATTTTAGATCCTCGTCGTTTAATGCCTGAATTCCGAGCGAAAGTCGGTTGATGCCAATATCGCGCAAGGCCCTGAATCCTGAGGCCTCGGATGATGTTGGATTTGCCTCTAAACTGATCTCACAATCCTTACTTACTTCCCACAGCTCAGAAATTTTTTTTAAGATTCCTTCGACCAAAAATATTGGCATCAGCGAAGGCGTGCCGCCGCCAAAAAATATTGTGGTGATTTTTCGCTTTCCGATTTTTCCAGAAAAAAATTCCAACTCTTTTTCGTAAGCGCGCAAAAACTTTGTGTGATCTACCGACTCGCGCACATGCGAGTTGAAGTCGCAGTAGGGGCATTTCGATTTGCAGAAGGGGTAGTGGATGTAGAGGGAGAGCGGTTTCAAGGATTTTTGATTTCAGATTTTTGCCAAGTCCCCCCGGGGGGATTTAGGGGGGATTTAGGAGGGATTTTGATTTTTGATTTTAGAAGTAGAGTGTGCGAAGTCTGATGTATCTAAGTCTTAACTAAGGTAAGACTTAATCAGTTTCTCCATTTCAGAAATCAAAAATCCAAAATCAAAAATGCTTCAAATCGCAATTGTTGTTTTTCGTGAGATTCTCGAAATCGCGCTCATCGTTGGAATCTTAACGGCCGCGACCAAAGAAATTTCTGGTTGCACAAAATGGATTTTAGGCGGCTTGCTTCTTGGTTTCGCCACCTCTCTGCTTCTGGCATTTTTTACCGACAGCATTTCGGAAAGTTTGGATGGTATGGGTCAGGAATTTTTTAACGGCCTGATTTTATTGGCAGCGGCGGGGATGATTGGTTGGACAGTTTTGTGGATGCAGAAGCATGCCAAATCAATCTCAGGAGAGTTGAAGCGTTTGAGTAACTCTGTGCATGAAGGTCGTAAACCGCCTTATGTTTTGCTGGTTGTTGTGTTTTTATCGGTGCTGCGCGAGAGCGCGGAAATCGTGCTTTTCACTTACAGCTACTACATCGCTGATGTTAAAATTTCGGCGATCATCTCTGGTTTAGTAAGTGGATTAATCCTTGGCGTTGTAGCGGGGATGGCGCTTTATCTTGGCATCCTCAAAGCCTTCGGAAAATATTTTTTTATCGTCACGACTTGGTTGCTGATCTTTCTTGCGGCTGGAATCGCCATGCAAGGAATCGGATTTTGGATTAACGCGCAAATCACGCCAGCCTTGGGCTCGTTTGATTTCTCGATGTTTTTATCGCAGCAAAGTTTTGTCGGAAAAATCCTGCACATCTTTCTTGGTTATATCGATCGGCCCACTGGTTCGCAGTTAATTACTTACTCTGTTTTCCTTGTTGTTTTGGTGGTTGGTCTGCGTATTGCTAAAAGAATTTAGCCGTTCATGACCTACGGCGTTCTAAGCATTGCTAGGGTCGTTCTTACTTTTACTCATGTTGACTTTGCCTAGTTGAAAAATAACTTCCGGCGGATTTCCTTAAACATTCCCAAAACCAATCAAACAGAGGCTTCATGCTAAAATATCTGCTCAGCATAACTGTATTTTCCTTACTCGTTTCCTGTCATTCGAGGCATGAGAACGACATAACCCCTCCGACTAGCGACACTAAAATCGAAGAGAGCATCGATACTGGCGAGGTGATCCCATACCAAACTTTGGACGAGCAACAAGTGGCGACGATGGATCAAAAGACCCAAGATCAGTTGCAGGAAGTTGAAGTACAAGACCGCGTCTTCTTTGGATACGACGCCTTTGATTTGGATGATGAATCTAAAAAAATTCTTGATGTACAGGTGGCGTGGCTGAAGAGCGATCTAAACATCAATATCATTGTTGAGGGCCACTGCGACGAACGTGGTACTCGTGAATACAACATCGCTCTCGGTGAAAAAAGAGCCAACTCTGTGAAAAAATATTTGGTGAAAAATGGCATCGCTTCTGCGCGCATCAAAATCGTTTCTTATGGCAAAGAGCGTCCCGCTTTCTTCGGCGCGACTGAAGAAATCTTTAACAAGAACAGGAGAGCTGTAACGGTGGTGAACTAAGATGTTCAGTGTTGTTAGTAAAATCGTTCAGCAGTACAGCGTTAATGAAGAGCAAGCAGTAAA
>VGDN01000163.1 GCA_016869695.1 Alphaproteobacteria bacterium | reverse complement strand
AGAGTTCGACGATGGTAAAACCACTACGCTTCTGCTTTTTAGGCTGTTTCCAAGGCTTACACAAAACCGCTTTTGCAAAGAAGTTTTTGTTTTCGTTCGGATGCGAGGAGCACCCGCGTCTGCGTAGCAGCGCAAAACAAAAGCTACGCATCAAGACAACTTGCAGAGCAGGTTGCAATTCGCGCAACTTAAAAAATAAAAAGTTTGCGAGTACATACATGCGCACCAAAACAGACGAAAGAAATAAAAACTTCGAAGCAAAAGGTAGGTTTTGTGTAAGTCTTGGTTTCATTGGAAATCTTCTAAATTAAGTCGTGGGCCGAGATCAAAAAAAATCTCATCGTGAGTGGTGAGGATTACTAGCCCGTCATCACTGATTCTGGACTCAATCAGGCCGTGTAATTTTTTTCGACCTTCTTTGTCAAGATTGTTTGATGGTTCATCTAAAAACCAAATCGTCGTTGGGCAGCAAAGTAGTTTTGCGAGCATTATTCTCTTTTGCCAACCGGCGGAAAGATTTTTTATTTTTGTGTCGGAAATTTCTAGGAGGTCAAAAAAATTTAAGCTCGATTGCAGCGCCATTTCTGTGTCGGCCAACTGGGCATAGAACCGTAAATTCTCTAGTACCGTGAGCTCTGGTTTTAAAAAATTCTTATGTCCTAGAAACTGCGAATCGCCATTAAAATCATCACGAAAATTTTCGACATCTTCTCCACCCCACAAAATTTTTCCTGAGTTTGGTTTCGAAATTCCGGCTAATATTTTTAATAAACTGCTTTTGCCGCAACCATTACGACCAGTTATAATCATGGCCGAATTAATACCAACAGAAAAGCCGAGATTGGAAAATATTTTCTTGTCATCTTTTTGGTAGGTTAGATCTTGAACGGTAAGCATTTAACCCTGATTCCCTTAATGAAATTTTACGAATATTCCGAGACACGAGATCCAAAATATCTCGTGATTTTTTTGCATGGCTACGGTGCGAATGGCGAGAATTTAATCAACCTCGCGCATGAGTTTAGATACGTCCTACCTGATGCACACTACATTTCACCAAATGCGATTGAGCCATGGGAAGGTGGATTTCCAAATTCTTACCAATGGTTCTCGCTCTACGCAGGAGCGAATCGCAAAGGGCTACACGAAATATCCGACAACATCAAAAATGCTAATAAAATCCTTACCAACTTCATCGATGCTCAGCTTGATCGCTTTAAACTTACTTCTGACAAACTCTTCGTGGTTGGTTTCTCGCAAGGAGCAATGATGGCGATGTATCAAGGCATGATCAGGCCTGACAAGCTTGCCGGCATCATTTCATTTTCGGGCAAGGTTATTCTTCCGGAGATGCTTGGTGAAAAAATAATCACCAAACCCGAGATCTGCTTAATCCATGGTGAGCAAGATTCTGTGCTGCCTTTTGAGAATTTTCTTGAGGCTAAAAAACTTCTAGAGCTACAAAAAATATCTCACGAATCACACGCCATTCCTAATCTTGATCACTCAATCGACATCCATGGAATTCGTTTGGCGCAAGGGTTTATGAAGTTACGATTAACTAACAGTGTCTAGTTAACGGACATATTCCAGCAAACACCTGTCACTTATTACCTACGACCACCACCTCTCTCCGTGGTATCGAAATCTTAATTCCATTTTCCTCAAATTTTTTCCAGATACTCATCAGCACTTCGCCCCTTGGTTTCATGCGTCCTTCGACGATGTCGCTGATCCAGAAGTAAAGTGTTAGCTTGATGTCATGGTCGCCAAAAGTGGTTACGTAACATTCGATTTCTGGGTAGCTCAAGCAGCGTGGATTGGCGGCGGCGCTTGCCATCATTAGCTCACGCGCCTTTTCTAAATCTGTGCCGTAAGCAACACCAAGATTGATTTCGATGCGGGCACGGCTGTTGGAGTAAGTCCAGTTGGTGACCTTGCCGGTGATGAATTCTTCATTCGGGATCATGATTTCTTGGCCATCCATGCCTTCGACTAGTGTGTAGCGGCCGCCGAAATGTTTTACCGTTCCAAAAATGTTGCCATTGTCGAGCTGAACAATGTCGCCGATTTCCACCGATTTTTCGAAAAGCAAAATGATACCGCTAATGAAGTTGGAGGCGATTTTTTGTAGGCCAAATCCAATTCCCACACCAACCGCGCCACCAATCACCGCAAGGGTTGTCATGTCGACGCCAAAAGTTTTAAGCAGAATGATGGTGACGACGGTATAGATGATGATGTCGATGAGTTTGCTGATGATGCCCTTGGTGCTTGATTTGATTGATTTGCTGCTGTCGATGTAAGACCTACTCTTGTACCTAATAATGCCGGAAATCCAGAAGAGTATTATGAGAACAACGATCGCTTTGATTATCAGGTAAGCAGAAATTCGTAGAGTGCCGATTTTGAAAGCGAGCTTGTCGAGATAGATGATTGTTGAATCTAGCGCCCCAAAAATGTCGAGAATTAGCACTGGCATTAAAATTAATCCGGCAAGATTGGCGACGAGTTTGCTGCTGGAAGAAATGCGTAAAAATTGTAGGAAGACGAAGAGTGC
>VGDN01000162.1 GCA_016869695.1 Alphaproteobacteria bacterium | reverse complement strand
GAAGCTTTTGATGGCAGAGTATTCACAGGTCGCCAAGCTCTTGCGATTGGCTTGATTGATGAAGTGGGCGGCAAAGATGAGGCACTCTCTTACTTAGCAGCACAGAAGATCGACACCAAAAAACTTCCGCTACGCACCATCGAAATCATTCAGCATGAAAACAAATTTTTGGATCATATTTTCGGAATGATTCCATTTTTCGATGGCACAAAAACCAAAAATTCGAACCACAAAATCATGGCGGTGATGGAGTAGGAATATTATGACCTACGCAAAACCGCTTTTGCAAAAAAGTTCGAGGTTCTTTTCTGGCGAGGAGCGTAAGCGTATCCATATATACGTGCGCACCGCAGCCAGAAAAAACCGAAGAAATTTTGCAGCAAAATGTTTAGGTTTTGCGTAGGTCATAATCCTGTAGCTTTTAATTTTTCGCTAAATAATTTGCGCCGTCCTGTTATGGTTCTAGCCTACAGCTTCTAAGGGCTAACGCCCACTCCCTTTAACAACTAAACTAATTTATGACAAATAATAACGAGATTTTTGACAGAGTTAAAAAGATCATCATCAACCACCTCGGAGTTGAAGAAGGAAAAGTAACAGAAGTAGCAAGTTTCATCGACGATCTTGGCGCTGATTCTCTCGATCAAGTTGAGCTGGTGATGGCTTTCGAAGAAGAATTCGGAATCGAAATTCCAGATGATGCCGCAGAAAAAATAACAAATGTCGGCACTGCAGTAAAATATATTTCGGAAAATATGTAATCAGGCCAAGGCCTAAAAAAAGCCCTCGAGAGGTAACTCTCGGGGGCTTTTTTATTGTCCAAACCTCCTGCTGAACACCGTTGCCAAAGCACTTAACTCTAGGTCAAACTCATCATTCATATTCATCACGCGATAACCAAAATCTCGCAGATTTTTTTTCACCTCGGCGATTTTTGGATCACAATCTCCGCGTCTAAAATCACGCAAAATAGTAAGCGAAAAATCTGGAAAAATCCCCACTCCGCTCATAGCTAAAAACTTCCAATCAAAAAGATGTGACGGGTCTTGTTTGCGATCCGGCAAGCCTGTTTCCTTGTCATAAGCGATGTCGGAATGTCCAACCACGTCACCAGGTTTAATCTGATACTTCCTGATCAAATATTGACAGAGGCTAAGCCCAGACTGCATCTGCACCATCTCAAATTTTTTGGTGAAGGGCGAGGAGTTGATGAATTCGATGCCAATTGATGTTTGATTTAATCCCTCGACTCCACGCCAGTGGCTTACTCCCGCATGCCACGCCACATCATTTTCTGCGACCAACTCAAAAATCTTTCCCAACTCATCGATTAAAAAATGCGAGCTGACTTGATGCTCACAAAGCTGCCTTATTGCATGCTCAACCGAGTTCGCCTCGATGTGATGCAACACCAAAAACCCCACCTTTCTTGGTTCGGTTTTCTTCTCAAAGAAGTCAGAAAATTTTTTGCTGTGATCAATTGGAATCATGCTTGCAAATCTAAACAAGTGAACCTGTTACGTGTGAGTTTGGCATGGGCTATACAGGCTTGATATTGCTGGCTGGTCAGCCCAAGAGACTTTGGTGATGTTTTGATTTTGAAGTGAAGAAAAATCTCCTGCAGCCTCTCCTTGCTTAGGTGAATCTCACTCAACTCTTTTTTTAAACGAGGCCAAGAAATTTTTTTTGGCCAAGAGTTTTTTGATTTGAGCACGATCTTAGCGGCATATTCCCGCTCGCATTGCTTAGCGATTTTGGGAGAGAAAAATTTTTTTATGAAACGCTGGGCACTGGGCACTGGGCACTGGGCACTAAGCACTCCCTCCTGCAGCCCTGCGCTCGTCACCGTAGCCACTGCGATCAACTCCCCATGCAGCTTTTTCTTCGCAATTTCAGGATATTTCATCTCGATTGTGTGAGCGATCATATGCTCGGATTGACTAGCGGGATACGACCCACCAGCCAGTGTCATCCCTTCACCAGAGAGCAGCAGAATCTCCATCAACAACCGCAAAAACTCTTCATCACGTAGCGAAAATTTACGAAAATTTTTGAGCAAAGAATCCATCTTCGCGTACAGCATTTCAAAGGGGCGGACATCAAATTTCGTGCCCAAAATCTTGTGCGACAAATACCAATCAAACCAGCAGGAATAAAAACAGAGTGAGTCACCTATGCCTGCCCGAATTAGGCGCAGAGGTGCTGATCGCAAAATCCGCAGATCGACAAAAACCGCTTCCGGCAAGGTCGCGGGTAAGGTTTTTTTATGACCAGAAATCGTGATCGAAGCATTGCGCGACAAATAGCCATTCATCGATGGAGCTGAAGCAAAAATCGCGTAAGGGATTTTGCTTTGCGTAGAGGCGAGCTTACTAAGATCACTGATCACGCCGCTACCCAGCGCTAAAATCGAATCACAACCGCGCACCGCTTTCACAACTAGTTTCAGATTTTTTTCATCAGCCTGCGGATCTTTTAGGAATAAAATCTTTCCATACTCATCCAGAAAATTTTTCGGAAAAAATCTTCGACAGTTTTTCCAGATCCTTTCGTCGGTAATA
>VGDN01000161.1 GCA_016869695.1 Alphaproteobacteria bacterium | reverse complement strand
AAACATATTTTCACAAACTCCTCGGCATCAAGGCTGGCCTTGCCTACGAGCAATCCATCAACTCCAGAAATTCTTAAAATTTCGCCGGAATTTTGTGATGTGACGGAGCCGCCATAAAGCACAAAAGAGTTAGGAAAAAGTTTTTTGATAAATTGTACTACTTCACCGATCTGCGCTGCTGTTGGGATGACGCCGGTTCCAATCGACCAGATTGGTTCATAGGCAATCACTAATTTTGGAAATTTTATGTCGAGCGGAATTGAGTCGGAGAGTTGTTGATGCACAAAAGCTAGATGCGCCCCAGCATCGCGCGTCTCTTTATTTTCGCCGACGCAGATGATTGGTATTAATTCCTCCGCAAGAGCGGCGCGAATTTTCTTGGCGATGACTTGGTCAGTTTCAAAATGGCCGGTGCGTCGCTCACTGTGGCCGAGAATCACATATCGGCAGCCAAGTTTTTTGAGCATTGCGGCGCTGACATCTCCGGTGAATGAGCCGCTTCTTTCGAAGTGACAATCTTGGGCACCAAGCTTGATGGGACGCTGGTTAATGAGGATTTCACTTATCTCATCTGCAGAAAAATCTTCGATCTTACCACCATTTTTCTTGGCCATTTCTTCTAGAAGTTGGAAGCCATCCTCCATCAGTTCTGAGTCGAGATAATCAAGCAAAATCGCGGGTGGACAAAGTGCCATCTCCATGTCTTTCAGACGCTCATATTTTTCTGAATAATTTTTAAAAAATGTGTCTAGCCAAGCATCAGCCTCGTCGAAGGCATAATTCATTTTCCAGTTAGCAGCTATGATTTTCATACAACAAGTTTTCTAATTCACTCCCGAGCAGCTCGTAGCGCCAGCCGGCAAGTTGTTGTTCAAGCGGATTCTTTTTGAGGATTATTCTTTTTATCTCTTGACTGGTCAGCAAAAATTGCTCACGGAAATTCTCACGCGCAGAAATTTCTAAGATTGTTTGCTTCACTTTTTTGAAGAGATTGCGCTGTTCGTGATTGAGAAAATAATCACTTTCCTCAATCAACAAATCTTCTTCTAGACTCAGGATTTCCAACACCTCGTCAAGCATTTCTGCCGTTAGTTTTTTATGAAATCTCTC
Organism: Alphaproteobacteria bacterium; assembly: GCA_016869695.1. Lineage (GTDB taxonomy): Bacteria > Pseudomonadota > Alphaproteobacteria > Rickettsiales > UBA1997 > UBA2645. The sequence goes on along the minus strand of VGDN01000161.1, from coordinate 1,498 downwards.
CACAGAAAAATTTGGTGAGGCGATGATTTCTAAATGATCGTCACGTAGAAAATGCTGACGCGGAACATCTAGTTTTTGTGCCCATTTTTCGCGCCAGGAAATCAGCTTTTTAATCTGTAAAATTTGCCGTGAGTTCTTGTTACGGAAGGAAAAATTCTTGAGCAGACCATCCTCCGTTTGTGTTAAAATCTTTTTTACAAATCTTTCCATTTCCTCATGAAGCCAAGGTAGGCGCTGATTATCATTGATGGTTGCAAAAAGTTTTTCGTAAATTTCTTCCAAGAAAAAGACATCAAGCAGCGCATATTTAATCTGCCCAGAACTAAGAGGACGACTTTGCCAATCGCTTTGCTGCTGCTTCTTATTTAACTTTTGCTGGAAGAGGGATTCGACCAAGCTTGAATAACCAACATTAAAGCCAATACCGCAAAAATTAGCGAGGATCTGAGTGTCGTAAATCCCTTGGGGCTCTAGGCCAGAAATCTTGTGAAGAATCTGCAAGTCTTGTGAGCAAGAATGGAGGATTTTGACGATGTTCTTATTGGCAACCACCACCATCAAGCCGCCAAGGTCAAGGTCAGCGAGGCAATCAACAATGAATGATTCCTTTTCTCCGGCGGAATTCTTTACGGCAATTTGGATGATGGATAGGATGGGGTAATAGGTCGTGCGCCTGGTAAATTCAGTGTCAAGCGCAACAACTCTTCTTTGATTAATCAGGCCAACAACATGATCTAATTTTTCCTGAGTTGTAATGTATGAGTTACTTTTTTCTTTCACTGATTCTGGGAGGGATTGAGTAGATCGGATTCATATCGCTTGATGATTCGCCCTCGTGGAATTTTTGCAAACCAAGCAAACCGATTTCACCAGCCTCTTTTTTAGCAACAACATCCGAAGGAAGTAGTATTAGGGGGATATTTAGTGTAGCTCTTAAGATACGCGCTGCAGTTAGACCAACTCTGGTTCCGGTGAAGCTGCCCGGACCTTTTGTGGCAACAATCAAACCCAAATTTTGGTACCAAATATTTTGCGAGCGCAGAATTTTTTCGATCTCAGGAATTAGTAGTTCGGAATGTTGATTGCTCTCATCAACTAGGGTTTTGGTCAGGACCTTGTCTCCATGAATTAGAGCTAAAGAGAGGCTGGAGCCAGTAGTGTCAAAGGCTAAAACAAACACTAATTAACCACGTGCTTAATACTTGGGACATCAAGAGAAAAGCTAGGAATCGTAACATTAAACGCCGCTCCACCATCAACCTGACGCATTTCATACCTACCGCTCATTATGCCGGATGGATAGCGTAGATGAATGCCGCTGGAATATTGGTAAGTGCCGCCCGGCGCGATTGTTGGTTGTTCGCCAACAACTCCTTCGCCATTCACCTCTTGTACCACGCCTTTTTCATCAAGGATGCGCCAGTAACGATTAACTAGCTGGGCGGCGTCTTTACCGCGATTATCGATGCGTACGTGGTAAGCCCAAACAAAAAGATCA
>VGDN01000160.1 GCA_016869695.1 Alphaproteobacteria bacterium | reverse complement strand
ACGCAGCTTTTGTTTTGCGCTGCTACGCAGACGCGGGCGCTCCTCGCAGCCGAACAATGGCAAATTTCTTTGCAAAAGCGGCTTTGTGTGAGTCATGAAATCAGGTAAGCATGAAAAATATCGCCGTAATCGCCGCTAAAAATAATCACGAAGCCGAGGAGAGAAAAAATTTTCTCGTGCAAAAATTTGAGCTTAAGGATCTAAGCGAAAATCATAAAAATATTGACGGAATCGAGACTGTAGTAGCGATTGGCGGAGATGGTTTAATGCTGCATCTGCTGCATGAATTCGAAAAAACTCCCCTGCCTATTTATGGTGTGAATTGTGGCACGGTGGGGTTTTTGATGAACTCGTTTCATCCAGAAAATTTTTCTGAAAGTCTTGCCAAAGCACAAATCGCAACGCTTCACCCGCTTCGAATGGATGTAACTGATATTGGTGGAAAAAAATTTTCACATTTGGCGATCAATGAAGTGGCGCTGCTTCGGCAGACTAGCCAAATCGCTAAAATCGGAATTGAGATCAATGGACAAGAGAGAGTTAGTTGTTTGGCGGCAGACGGTGTTTTGGTTGCTACATCTGCAGGTAGTACCGCTTACAATCTTTCTGTTGGCGGACCAATCATTCCATTTGGTGCGAAGATTTTTGCACTCACTCCGATTAGTCCTTTTCGACCACGCAATTGGCAGGGGGCGATTTTACCAGCAAGTAGTAAAATCAAATTTAGTGTTTTGGATGCAAAGGTACGCCGAGTTAGTGCCACAGCCGATTCATGTGAGGTTCGTGATATTCAGGAAGTAGAGATTTACGAAGATCGGTCTGTAACTTTTGAGCTACTTTTTGATGCCAACCACTCATTGGAAGAAAGAATAATTCGTGAGCAATTTTGTGGCTGAATTTGTCAAAACGAGACTAGAAAATTTTCCTACTTGCACAATAAATGCTCACTTTTAACCAGCTCGCATTTCCTGGGTTTCAAGCAGGAAAGTCCTCAGTTTTTCCTTCAACGAAAAATCTCAAAAAAATGAACAAACACAAGTCAAAGGCATCGACAGCATTTTCGCTGATCGAGCTCTCAATCGTATTATTGATTGTTGGTATTATTATTGCGGGTATCACTCAGAGCTCTCGTTTGGTGAGACAATCAAAGTTGAAGTCAGCACAAAATTTCACCCAAAGCTCTCCGGTGAATAGCATGAAGGGTCTTTCTGTTTGGTTTGAAACTTCACAAGAATCGAGCTTCCCGGCTGGGCGTGACGATGGTGAGGCCATTGTTCAATGGAATGATATTAATCCTCAGACAATGGCTAAGCTTTACGCCGTTCCAGCTTCTGGGGTTACAACAACTGGTGATTCGGCTAAGATTTCTTACAGGTCAGACGGAATTAATGGGTTGCCATCGATCAATTTTGCTGGCTCTGCTACTACTGCTGGAGTGCTCGCCCTTTCATCTTCCACTACTACATTGACTAACGCGGCAATTATAACCAACGCCGATCCTAACAATGCCAGTGCATTCACAGCTTTTATGGTTTATAAGCTTGCAGACGCACAAGATGACGGAACTAGTTATACCGTTCTTTATAATGGTAGTTCCACTTCCACTGTTACTGGTTGGGGATATCACAAGGCGTCGGGCACTCCTTATAAAAGGACAGTTATTGCTAACAACGGTACTGTAGCAGCTACAAGTGCGGGTTCTATTGCTTTACCAACCACTCAAGAGATCGCCACTATTACTTATACTGGCTACAATTCCAAAAGTGCTAGTCCCGGAACCAAGACTACCAATCTTTACATAAACGGTGGTACTGGTTTTACTAGTACGGCTAACAATAATGGTCAGGACACTACCGTAAAAATTAATGACATTGGAGATACTGCTTATGACACTAACGTTCCGGCGCAGATGTTTATTGGCGGTTCAACTTCAAGTGCGAATCCTTGGAAAGGATACATCTCCGAAATCATCATTTTCGACACAGTTCTTAAGACCCAAGACCTTAAGGATGTGACCAACTATCTAAGCAAGAAATACAACATCCCAGTTTCCTAGTAGAAGCTAGGCTGATGCCTTAAAGACCGGGTCACTCCAAAGGTGACCCGGTTTTTTTATGCCTACAAACCTACTTTTGTTTTGAAGCCATAAAAATTTCTGTGCAAAAGCGGTTTTATTAAGATGCTATGGATTTTTGTACGCTGCTAAAAAAACTTCCTCTACCATTACTACCCTTATCCCTTACTCCTTATCCCTATTTTAATGCCATTCCAAATCATCAACGGCAAAGAAATCGCTGCGGCGATGAAGCTAGAGATCGCTACGCGCGTTAGTGAAATCAAAAAGAAATTCCACGTCACCCCGTCTCTTGCTGTGATTTTGGTTGGCAATGATCCAGCCAGTGAAGTTTATGTGAGCAACAAGGAGAAGGCGGCGCATGCGGTGGGAATGAACTCGATTCAGTTCAAGATGGCTGGTGATATTTCTGAAGCGGAGCTGATTGCTAAGATTGAAGAGCTGAATGCCGACAAAAAACTACACGGAATTTTGGTACAGCTTCCTTTGCCCAAGCACATTGATTCCAGAAAAGTGATTTACGCGATTGACTACAAAAAAGATGTC
>VGDN01000159.1 GCA_016869695.1 Alphaproteobacteria bacterium | reverse complement strand
CGCAGAATCAGATTAACAAAAGTTGACTTACCGCTGCCGGAATGACCAACCAATCCGACCTTTTGACCAGGTAAAATGGTCACTGATTTTTCGGCAAAAATCGGCTGATCTTCGTGATAAGAAAATCTGACATTCTCGAAGGTTATCTCACCCTCTGGAACCTCTAGCTCTTTAGTTCCGTCCTTTATCTTGAGAGGTTCGTTTAAGATATTGAGCGCTTGCCCAACCGTGCCGAACTCCTCCAAAAATGTTCGCATCTCATTGGCCGCCATCCACATCTCATGAATGATCCAGTTGTTGATGGTGAAGATCATCAGGAAGTCGCCTAGGGTGACGAGTGACTGGGCGTAGAGCCAGATCAGCAGCGCCACGCAGCCGATGAAGTAAAAGTGAAAAGACAGGCTGTGCAACGCAAAAAACTTCATCAAAAACATCCCGCGACGACGGAAGAGAGAGGAATATTTGTTTTGAAAAGTGGCGATGCGCTTGCTCTCGAACTCTGCGTTGGCGAAGAGTTTGACATTGTTTATGTTGCTTAACGCATCAACGATGTTGCCCATGATTTTGGTTTGCTGAGAGGAGATGCTAAGCGACATGCGGTTGGTGAGCTTGGCGGCGCGAATTGCCATCAGCACAAAAAGCCACGACCAGATAAGCAGCGCAAAGGCAAAATATTTGTGAATAAAAAACAGGGCGATGAAGGCGATGAGGAGGGAGAGAGCAACTTTGATGAAGCTATAGAGAGCAATCTCGACCAGTTTGGGAGTAGAGTTGAAGAGGTCGCGGATTTTGCTTGCCAGGGCTCCAGAAAAGTTGTTTTGGAAAAATGTGTGCGAGTGGTTCATCAAATATTCCATCGCTTCCGACACGATTCTGCGCTTGAGCAGCGGGGTCATCTTTGCCCAGGAATAGTCGGCGATGCGCCAAATAAATCCGATGGAGATGGTCAAAACAGTCAGCGCCAGAGCTGGTTTCCAGATGGTGAGGAATATCTGATCACGCGGAGCATGAGTGAGTTCATCGATGAGAAGCTTGGAGAGATATGGCCACAGTGAAGTCTCGATCGCTGCGCAAATGATCACGAATAGATGTAGCGCGAGGTAGAGCTGGAAAGGCTTGACGGAGTTGAGGAGGAAAGAGAGGGTGGGGTTTCTAGAGTTGTTTTTGTGTTTCATTCAATTTGAGATTCTTAAAAAACTTAACGAATGACAAAACTTTCATCCCTATCAAGCAGTAGTGCAAGCGCTGATCCGTACGGCCTATCCGCAAAACTTAACAAGATCACTGACCTACAAATCCGGATTTTGTTGAGCGAGATTTTTGCGGCGCAGGGCAACTCGGACGCCGCAGAAATTCCAGATGATGATCTTATCAGACAGCGCCAATATTGGGCGAGTCAGCTTGGCGCCAACACCTCGACACAAGATCTGACAGGTGCGGTTGAGAGTGCGATGCAGGTGGCTTACGACTACTTCAAGAATCACAGCGGTATCGAAAAATCCTCCCTCCTGCCCACTGGTCAGTTTGCTGCTTACGTGACTAGTTTTCTTGAGCGCAACAAGGGCGAGTGCTGTGAGATCATGCGCAAGTTTTGTGACTATCTCTACCAAGTTGGTTTAAGGCCTCAGGAGCGGCAGGCGGCACTGTTGCAGAGCTTTCCGCCAGAAGCTCAGTACCTCAACTGTCTGGGCGGAACATCGGAACGAATCGACGATCTTTACGCAGAACTAACCAGCCAAGAAAAACATCGCCCATTTCTACGCGCTCATGATGTTGTGATGCGGCAGGTGGTGGATGCTTTAAAGAAAAATGTCTTATCGGGTAACGAAGTGCACATCCCGAGATATCTGGAATATAGCCTGGGATTGCGGGCGGGTATGGTTATTTATCCGCAGTCGCAGATTCCGCTCACTGCCTCCTTCGCGATTCATCTTAACTATCCGTCCATACTCAAAAAATTTTTGCTGAAGAATCTAAGCGAGGAATTGGCGGAGCGACAAAAGGATATTCGGGCGATCTATCAAGAGATTGGGGAGAAGTTTCCAGGCAGGGATTTGCAGAAGATGGACGTCATAAACGATGCAGAGTTGGTCAAGTTTTTGAACAACAGGCTGAAGCGATATGAGGTTGATGGGGGGAGTTTTGTGGAGTTCGCCGATGATGAATGCACAACCTGCAGACTTGATCTTAGTCGATTTGAGAAGGTAGCTGCAATCCCGCCATCCATAAAGCTTCTCAACGATTTTTTAGCGCGAGAAGAAATCCAAAATCTTACCAACGAAGACGCCCTGTCGTTTAAGGGCAAAGAGTTTACAGAGCTTGCATCTGATCCAAAAATATTTTTCTCCGAGCGGGGTTGGAATTGCGTTGTACTGCTTTTGACGGAAGAGGTGGGCAAGCCAACAATATATCGCGATTCGGTGGTTGGGTTTGAAGCGCTGTGGATGATGGGTGAGCATTTTGCCGGTAACGCACCAACCGTTTTTGTTGCTGCTGTGAATGAGTTGGGGGGCTTGCAAAAAATCAGAAACAAAATCCTGCCCAACATAGCAAAGCTCCTGCCGCACCAAGCTGGAAAGATGGCGAGGATCGAGTCTCTACATGGTCACTACATGGCTAA
>VGDN01000158.1 GCA_016869695.1 Alphaproteobacteria bacterium | reverse complement strand
ATGGTGTGCCCTTGTCGGCCAGTTGCAGAGCGAATTCCGCGCTAGTTAGCGGACCGGCGCCGCCAATGATTCCAACTAGCGCTGTGGTTGAGAGTATGGGATATCCGCCGTGACGTAGCTGATCGCTGATTCTTTTTTCTCGGTAAGTTTGGTCTGTGTGCAGATTGTCAGCTACTCGCTTCCTTTCCGCTTCATCGGCATTAGTAAAAATCAAATCAGGCCTTTTGTGAGTCGGTGATTCAATGCTTTGATCAACGAGCGATCTTGCTAAGTTGGCTAGATCGCCTTGCAGCGCAGCGATTCTCACCGTTGAGGTTATGCTGCCAAGCAAGCTAGAAGTTTGGGGGATTTGTGGTAGCGCGATGACGTCGCAGCCAAAATCACGACACAGGTTAACTTGATCCTGAAGATATCTGATGTCGGTGTCGTAATCGATGCCGACTGCTAAAATTTCCGGAAAATGCTGGTCGTCGAAAAGGCCGATGGAGTTGCCATATCTAATGATCTCCTTGTTGAGCTTAGCAACGATTCTGGGATTACCAACGATGCCGATTGTTCCTTTCCATTTAGTGATTTGCTGTTGGCTGAGTGGCATACAGGACTTATAGTTTCTCAACGCTAAAATAAGCGTCGCTTGAATTTAGGCTTGGGGGGAGGACAGGAATGCCGTGGCTTTTGGCCACTTGCAAGAAGACGTTGATTTTGTCGGTGTTGTCGATTTCCAGATTGATGGAAGCGGTGAGGAATTCTGGTAGGTAGTGCGCTTTGAGGTAAGCGGTTTGGTAAGAGATAAGAGCGTAAGCGGCAGCGTGAGATTTGTTGAAACCATAGCCCGCAAACTTGTCGACGAGATCAAAAATTTCTCCCGCCTGTTTTTCTTTTATGCCCTTTCCAACCGCGCCAGCGACGAACACTGCGCGCTGCTGATCCATCTCTTCTTTGATTTTTTTACCCATGGCGCGCCGCAGCAAATCTGCGCCGCCCAGGCTGTAGCCCGCGAGTACACGAGCGATTTCCATCACCTGCTCTTGATAGACGATAACACCGTAAGTTTCTTTGAGAGTGGATTCGAGTAAGGGGTGCGGATAAGTAACTTTTTCCTCACCATGTTTGCGGCGGATATAGGTCGGGATGTTGTCCATCGGGCCCGGGCGGTAGAGTGAGATAAGGGCGATGATGTCTTCGATTTTGTCAGCTTTCATTTGGCGCAGCACTGAACGCATCCCCGAAGATTCGATTTGGAATACGCCTATGGAGTCGCCTTTGGCCAGCATTGCGAAGGTTTCTTGGTCGTCAAGACGGATGTTGTTAATATCGATTTTTATGCCGCGAGTTTTTTCAACTAGCTTCACTGCTTCGGAAATGACGGTGAGTGTTTTTAGGCCGAGGAAGTCGAATTTTACTAGGCCGGCAGCCTCGGCATATTTCATTGAATATCCCACTGCTGGCATGGTTGAGCCTTCATCATTGTAGAGGCAGCAGATTTCATTGAGTGGTTTGTCACCGATGACGATACCGGCGGCGTGGATCGAGGCATGACGATTCAAACCCTCGAGCTTTAGTCCGATATCAACCAAATGACTTACTTGCGGATCATCCTTAATCGCCTGCTGCAGTTCTTTATCCATCTCAATTGCCTTCTTAAGAGTCACGGCCTCAATGGCGTTGAAGGGGATCAGTTTACAGATACGGTCAACTTGAGCGTAAGGCATTTGCAGCACACGACCAACATCCTTTAGCACCGCGCGCGCTTGCAATTTTCCAAAGGTGATGATCTGGGCGACATAGTCGCGGCCATATTTTTGTTGGACGTAGTTGATTACCTCATCGCGTCGTGCTTGGCAAAAATCGACATCGAAGTCAGGCATGGAAACGCGTTCGGGATTTAGGAAGCGTTCAAAAAGTAAACCAAAACGAATCGGATCTAGGTCGGTGATTTGTAACGCCCATGCGGCGACAGAACCAGCTCCAGAGCCTCTTCCTGGACCAACGGGAATCTTATGATTTTTTGCCCATTTGATGAAGTCAGAGACGATTAGGAAATATCCGGCGAAGTTCATTTTGATGATGGTGGAGATCTCAAAATCTAGGCGGGCGAAATATTGGTCGGTGATTTCTTTTTGTTTTTCGGCTGGAGTTTCTTCGAGTTCAAACTTGCTGACGAGTCTTATCTCTAAACCTTCTGTTGCTTGTTTCTTCAATTCTTCCTCTTCGTTGCCACTGAATTTTGGTAGAGTTGGTGGGCGCTCGAAGCCCATGATGTGACAGCGCTTAGCGATGTTTATGGTGTTTTCGATTGCTTCCGGAATGTCACTAAACAGCGCCTCCATCTCACTTTGGTTTTTGAAATATTGTTCCGGCGAATTTCTGGGACGGTCCTTGTCATTGAGCGTCTTGCCCTCATTGATGCAGCTTAAAATATCTTGTGCTTCGCCAACATCTTTGGTGAGGAAGTAAGTGTCATTTGTTGCGACCAGCGGAAGTTGATGTTTGTAAGCGAGATCGATGAATTTTTTTTCGAGGGTTTTTTCGGTGGCGTTGTTGTGGCGGCTGATCTCGATATAAAAATTTTGTGGGAAAACTTTTGCCAATTCTTGGGCCAGTTGGTCTGCACGCTTTTCTTGATTGTTGAGTAGTAGCTT
>VGDN01000157.1 GCA_016869695.1 Alphaproteobacteria bacterium | reverse complement strand
TTGTCGTATTTTTAATGGCGGTGCAGCAAAGGCTAATGGAGATCGATCTTGCGCAGTTTTTAATGACTGTTGTTACTTTTAGCATGGCTCTCACACCTTTACTTGCCATGTTTGGCCGTAGGATTAAAAGCTATCTCTACATCTCCGAAGTTTTGCATGACAACAAGCTAAAACGCGAAATTGGCGACATCGAAAAACATGTTGTAGTCGTCGGATTTTCTATGGTCGGCCGCATCGCCACCTACATCATGCGTAAGAACGGCGTTAGACATATCGTCCTCGAAAACAATCACCGCATAGTGCAAGTCGAACGGAAGAAGGGTCATAACATCTATTACGGCGACGCCATGAATGTGGATATTTTACGTTACATTGGCGTTGAGCGCTGTGAATCAGTGGTGGTTGTAATGGAGGATGAGATCGCTTGCATGAAGATCTCACGTTTCATCCGAGAAAATTTTCCTCATGTGACCATCATCACCAAAACCGATACTGTGAATAATATTGACCGCTTCAAAAGAGTTGGTGCCAACCACGTCATCTCCAAAAATCTTGAAACAGGTTTGCAACTTATTAACACTGCGCTGACATCAGCGGGGGTTAGTTCCATAGAAATATCCGCCGCGATTAATTCCTTCCGCGCAATCAATCCTGAAATCATTAAAGAGATCATCGCCATCGATGATGAGAGTCTTGTTAAGAAATAGTGCTCAGTTGCCAGTGCCAAGTGCTCAGTAGTTATGAGAGCCTGGGCACTGGGTACTTGGCACTGAGCACTGATATCCATGACTACAAAAATCAAACTAGTCACATCCAAATTTTCACCTTACTGCCACCGCGTTGAAATGGTGCTAATCGAAAAAAATATTCCTTACGAAAAGCAGGAAATTGATCTACAACATCGCCCCGACTGGTTTGTGAAAGATGCGCCACTAGGTAGGGTGCCAATGCTTTATACTGATGGTAAAATACTTTTTGAATCCATCACCATCTGCGAATATCTCGAAGAAATTTTTCCAGAAATTCCTCTTCATCCCAAAGATCCTTACGCCAAGGCCTGGCACCGCGGCTGGATGGAATTTAGCAACGGAGTTCTTGCTGCAACTTTTGGGATGATCTGGTCACAAAATCAGGAGCAGTTTGACCTTAAAAAAGCTGAGGTGGTTGCGAAGTTGGTGATCTTGGACAAGTATCTGAAGTTCAATCCCTATTTCGACGGCAACAAATTTTCACTAGTTGATATCTGCCTCGCTTCCGCCTTCAAACCACTCACCTTCGTCGACAACAAATTCACTCTCGAGATTTTTGACCTTTACAAAAACGTCGCGACCTATGCCGAAGGCACTATCACCCGTGGCTCTCTTAGCAAATCACTGCCAAGTGATTATGAAGAAATCTTTAAGCTCTATCTCGAACGCAAGAAGTCGCATCTGCTCACAATGAGTTTTAGTTTATAACAGGAATCATCATACTTCGACAGGCTAAGCCTGATAAAACTTCAGTCACCCTGAGCTTGTCGAAGGGTGACCACCTTTCTTAACAGATGTCCCTCCCTCAACTAAGAATAAAAAAGCACCACGAAATTCGTGCTGTCCGTGGCCATCCCTGGATTTTTTCTAATGAGATCGAAAATTTTTCGGAGCTAAAGACACTCGAAAAAGGAAGTTTGGTCGAAGTTAAAATCAGAAAAGATGAGTCCTTCGCGATTGCCTATTTCAACCCACACAGCCTGATCGCAGCACGTATTATCACTTACAAAACAACAGAACAAATCGACGAAAATTTTTTTCTGCAGCGCCTCACTGACGCCAAAAATTTGCGTGAAAAGTTTTTTACTAAGCCCTTCTACCGACTCATTCACTCCGAAGCTGACTTCCTTCCCGGCCTAGTGATTGACCGCTTCGGTGACGTTTTGTCTTGCCAGATTTCAACCGCCGGAATGGAGAAGCTTTCACCAATTTTAATTTCCGCTCTTGAGAAAATTTTTCCTAACTCAGCGATTATTTTTCGTAACGATATTGAGACGCGGAAACTTGAGGGGCTTGTGCCCACGACAAAAATTATCAAAGGTGAAATCGCTGACCAAATCGAAATCGAAGAAAATGGAATCAAGTTTTTGATCGACGTGAAATCCGGCCAGAAGACCGGTTGGTTTTTTGATCAAAGAAAAAATCGCGAGTTCGTTGCAAGGATTGCAAAAGATTGCGATGTGCTCGATGCCTTCTGTTACTTAGGTGGATTCGGGTTTAACGCGCTAAAGGGCGGTGCAAAATCAGTGACCTTCGTTGACTCATCCCCGATCAATCTTTCTTTGCCGCAAAACTGTGAGTTTATTAACGAGAAAATCTTTGCACTTTTTGAAAAAACTGAATTCCAGCAACGTCGTTTTGACCTTGTCCTGCTTGATCCGCCAGCCTTCATAAAAAGCAAAAAAGATTTTTTCTCCGGACTAAAGGGTTACGAAAAACTAGTCAGACTTGCAGCAAAACTCGTGCATGAAAATGGCATTTTGATGCTCAGCTCCTGTTCGCATCACGCTACTCTACAAGACCTCACCGCCGCAGCAAATGATGGCTTCCGCAAGGCAAATCGTCAGGCAAAATTGATTCGTGTTTTTGGTGCAGATGTTGATCACCCAATCCATCCTGCGCTCAAAGAAAATGAGTATCTGAAGT
>VGDN01000156.1 GCA_016869695.1 Alphaproteobacteria bacterium | reverse complement strand
GAGTGATTTAGTTCAAGACGAAGACAAGGCGAGACGAATTCATCAATCTTATTTGTCTGCTTTTGAAGCGGGTGAAAAATGCGTGAAAGACGCCGGCTCTAGCGATGACGCCAATCATTACGCTCAAAATTATTCACTGGGAATTATTATTGAGTCCGTCAATTCCGAAGGAAAATTGGTTGAAGGCCACAGTAACGACAAGGATCGTCTTCGCATTAGACACATCGGCAACTTCGCGGGAAATGACAGCTCGATGTCCGCGACAATGCCTTGTTCACTCAATCTTTTTAGATCAGGAGATTCTGCAAATATGCGCGGCATAACTCCTGAGGTGGACTCGCTCATAACTCAAAATGATGTGATCACCAAACATTTCCTTCTCACCATGCCGGGTCACGACTACGCCAAACGCATGGATGATTATTTTTTAGGCAAAAGCAGAGCAGACAGTGAATTTGTTACTCCGGATAAAACCGACGGCAAGTGCTGGAGAAGATATTGGCAGCATCTCGACCTAGCTCAAGGCAGAGATAAAAATATTCAAGCCTGGCAAGATGAATTAATCGCCGAAGGTAAATTACCCAAGAATTTCGCCGAGTATCACGAAGAAATTCTTGAGGCCTACAGACCAGCGCACAAAGCCTTGCATGATTATTTGGTAGAAAACTTTTTGGATAAAGAAACCGGCGTAATCGACAGAAAAAAAATCGCCGATACATTTAAAGACGCTGCCGCTTTTGAAGAACTTCGCAAAGAGGTTTTGGAGCCGCATTTGAATGAAGCGCACAAAAAAACCGAAGAAATTTTCGCACGATCTGAAGCGGCGTTGGTGGGTAAGCAGACGAAAGAGGGTGGCTTTGTTGAGATGGTAACTAAGAATAGAAAGGAGGAAGAGTCAGGAAAATCATGGGTTGAAAGAACGGCTACGTCCCAAGATAATCCCGGAAGAGTTCCATAAAAAACAAAAGGGGTCAGACCCCTTTCTTAAAAATGAAAATCCCCCCCTACCAAATCGAGTCTTACATCAACCGCGTTGCACAGGAAAAAATCGCCGGTTGTTTGGTTTTTGGTCCAGAGGCGGCACTCGTGAATTATCGCTTTAATCTGATCGCCAAAAAAATTTCCCCCAATCTGTCCGATCCGTTTTTGGTAACAAACCTAAGCAAGGAAAAACTCAGCGAAGACAAGGCGATTTTGGGCGAGGAATTTTTTTCTTATTCGATGCTCGGCGGACGGAAATTGATTTTGATTAGGGACTGCGATGCCTCTGCTGGCGCGGCTTTGAAGCTTTTATTTTCTGATCCAGACTTCGCTAAAAAGGGTGAAAATTTTATTTTAGTACAAGGTGGCGATCTCGATAAATCCTCAGCACTGCGTAAGCTCTGCGAAGAAAATCCTCATTTTGCAGCGATTGCTTGTTACGAAGATACTGAACAAGTAATCAAAAAATTTATCGCCGATGAGCTAGTGCGAAATAAGGTCAAATTCGATGTTAATGTCACCCAATCTCTCTTCGAAAAATTCGGCAAAAATCGTCAGGTAATCCTAAGCGAACTGGCAAAAATTTTACTGTTTCTCGGCAAAGAAAAAAATCTTACCGCGGAGTTAATTGAGAAGCTCACCGCCTCTGAGTCGGAAATTTCAGGAAATGAATTCGTCAGTAATTTTTCTCTGCAGAAATTCGATTTGGCTTTGCTTACGGCCGAAAAACTTTTTCGTTACGGCTTTGAGCCAATCACCCTACTACGATTCCTCTCCAACCACTTACAAAAACTTTACATGGCACGGACGGAGATTGATTTTGGCGGCATTTCATTTGACGAAGCGGTGAGAAATCAGCGATTATTTTTTAAGGCCGAAGCAGATTTCCGCGTCGCTCTCAAAAATTTTTCACGTGAGTTTTTGATAAATATTTTAGCGCAACTGGTTCAATTAGAGCTTGAGATGAAGAGTGGGAATATGCCCGCGAAGCTAGTGTTTGCGGTGTTTGTCAGAAATTTTGTTAAGCCCAGTTGACAAGCAAGAATCGATTCGTACCTTGCGCGTCCCTTTTTTGATTTTGATGTTGGCTGTTTGTCAGTTTTTCCTTCAAAAATCTCGTTGTTTTAAATCGTAAATAAGTCGCGTTTATGTCTTTGCCAAAAATTATTTTTGGTGGGGCGTAGATGTTAGTTAGAAAAGTAAAGGCGGTAGTTTCGTTTGCGAGACTATCGCTCAAGTCAACGTTAATCGTTACTTTGAGTGAGTAGGCTAAATCAATTCTCAACTTGAGAGTTTGATCCTAGCTCAGAACGAACGCTGGCGGTATGCTTAACACATGCAAGTCGAACGGGTGTAGCAATACATCAGTGGCAAACGGGTGAGGAATATAGAGGAATCTCCCTAGCAGTAAGGAATAACTCTGAGAAATCAGTGCTAATACCTTATATTACCTTTCGAGGGAAAGAATTTCGCTGTTAGATGAGCCTCTATCGGATTAGCTAGTTGGCGGGGTAAAGGCCCACCAAGGCGATGATCCGTAGCTGGTCTGAGAGGATGATCAGCCACACTGGAACTGAGACACGGTCCAGACTCCTACGGGAGGCAGCAGTGGGGAATATTGGACAATGGGCGCAAGCCTGATCCAGCAATACCGCGTGGGTGATGAAGGTCTTCGGATTGTAAAGCCCTTTTAGTGGAGAAGATAATGACGGTATCCA
>VGDN01000155.1 GCA_016869695.1 Alphaproteobacteria bacterium | reverse complement strand
ATTCATCTTGGAATGAGTGGTCGAGTCACGATTCATCAGGTTGGGGAGAGGCAAAAACACGACCATTTTATTTTACGATTTACCAATGGTTCGCAGTTGGTTTTCAACGATCCGCGTCGTTTTGGTTTTGTGGATTTGATCGAAACAAAAAATCTCTTATCTCACCAATTTCTTACTAGTCTTGGTCTCGAGCCCATTTCTGCTGATTTCAACTCCACTTACTTACAGACGAAATTGCGCAACAAAATCACTAACATCAAAACGGCTTTAATGGATAACAAGTTGGTGGTTGGAGTAGGAAATATTTACGCCAATGAATCATTGTTTGATGCAGGAATATTGCCGCTGCGCAGTGCTAAATCTTTAACAAAATCTGATCTCTCTTCGCTTGTTTCTTCGGTCAAAAAAATAATCACGAAAGCCATTAGGCTAGGCGGTTCTTCGATTTCTGATTACGTCGACTCACGGGGTGAGAGCGGAAAATTTCAAAATAGTTTTAAAGTTTACGGTCGCGGTGGGGAAAAATGTTTGCAATGTAGTCGCGCGATTCAAAGAGTGGTACAAGCAGGTCGTGCCAGCTTTTACTGCTCCCAATGCCAAACTTAAAATGAAAAAAAAATCAGCAATCTTTGCCCTCTTATTTCTCTTTTCCTGCGGTGAGTTAGAGAAAAAATTTCATCATCTTGTGGTGCAACAAAATGAAAAATCGGCATTACTGGCGTCAGAAGAATTTGTGCAGGGTAGCGAGGATATTCCGTTGCCAGTTGGAATGGAAAAAATTTTAGATGACAGCGTTGGTTTTGATTCGGAATCGGGTAGTATTATTTCATCTAGTTACTCAACTACAGCTAGCTTGGAGCAGGTAAGAAAATTTTACTTAACGACTTTACCGCAAATGGGATGGAGCCTTACCAGCAGCGAACACAATTCGCTTAATTTTCAGCGCGATAAGGAAAAATTAGAAATCGAATTAGCGACTGAGACTAAGGAAAATATTGTTAAATTTTTGATCTCGTTAGCGCTCTAAGATTAATTACGGTTTATCAGCCTTGAGTTTTTTCATCATCATTTCCTCTGAATTTAAACACTGTTCCTCTGAGGCTAGTTACCTATGAACAAGAATTGTTGGATTGTTGGAGCCAGTTACGGAATCGGTGAGGCTTTATCCAAAAAGTTTTATCGTGAAGGGTACAACCTGATTCTTTCGGCGCGTGACATGAAAAAATTGGAATCAATCAGAGACGAATTATTGCAGGAAAAGCTTTCAGAGAAAAATCATCAGAAGGTTATTTTAAGTCAGCTCGATGTTTGTGATCTCAATTCTCTAAAAAATTCTCTAACTAAAATCGTTGAAGAGTTTGATAGAATTGATTTGGTGATATTTTGTCCGGCCCTTTACCATCCTATGTCGGTGATTGATTTTGATTTGGAAATGTCGAAGAAAATTATCGATGTAAATCTTGTGGGATTCTTAAATCTCTTGCACCTCATTGTGCCACAAATGGTTAAACAAAATTCGGGTCAGATTGCCGTTATAGCTAGTGTTGCTGGTTATTGCGGGTTACCAAAATCATTTGTTTATGGAGCTTCTAAAGCGGCTTTAATCAATCTTTGCGAAGGAATTTATCACGAATTAAAACAAAAAAATATCGACTTGAGCGTTGTAAATCCTGGATTCGTAAGAACTCGTCTCACTGATAAAAATAAATTTTCGATGCCTTTCATCATTTCTCCACAAGAGGCGACAGAAGAAATTTACGAGGGTTTGATGAAGCAAAAATTTGAAATTCATTTCCCTAGAAAGTTCACTTTTTTGCTAAAATTTCTGCGACTCCTGCCTTACAAAATATTCTTCTTTTTGACCAAAAGAATTTCTTAATTCATGAGTCAAAAATCGATCGCAATAATTGGCTCGGGTATTTCTGGACTTGCCGCCGCTTACTTTTTGTCTGACAAATATCGGGTAAAACTTTTCGAGAAAAATGATTACCTGGGTGGTCATTCAAATACTGTTGTTGTTGATTATGACGGTAAACAAATTCCCGTCGATACTGGTTTCATTGTCTTTAATCACCAAACTTATCCCAATCTTAAAAACTTCTTTGAGTTGCTTAACGTCAACTGTGACAAGAGTAACATGTCTTTTTCCGTAAAGGTTGATGGCGGGAATTTTGAATATGCCGGCACTAATATTTTTACAGTTTTCGCTCAAATGAAGAATGCGCTAAACCCGCTATTTTGGGCGATGTTAAGCGATATCACCACCTTCAATAAAAAGGCAGAAATGGTTTTGGAAAAGCCTTTTGATGCATCCTACAGCTTGGGCCAGTTCCTTGATGATCTTGGCATGCGCAGATATTTTCGAGAATTTTATCTTTTGCCGATGTCGGGAGCAATTTGGAGTTGTCCGCTTGAAACGATGTTAACTTATCCCGCGCAAAGTTTTGTAAGATTTTTTAAGAATCACGGTTTGCTCACGGTTTCAAATCAGCCGCAATGGTATACCGTTCGAGGTGGTTCAAAAGAATATGTGAAAAAAATCGCTGCTAAACTTGAAGGTAAAACAAGCCTTAATGATGAGGTTTTGTCAGTAACGACTCTTGGTGATGGGGTTGTGGTTAAATCGAAAAAAGGTGAGGAGAAGTTTGATCTCGTTTTATTTGCCGCGCATGGAAATCAGGTTTTGCAAATGATGAATAATCCAACTCCAAAAGAGGGCG
>VGDN01000154.1 GCA_016869695.1 Alphaproteobacteria bacterium | reverse complement strand
CCAAGGTGAAGCCGGACTTCACGCGCAGCGACATATCCGGCGTGCCACAATAAACCGCATCAGCACCGTAAAGGATCGCAGTTTTCAAGCGATCTAGCGTGCCAGCGGGAAGTAAGAGTTCGGGACGTTTCATCTAATCATTTTTCCTTTATTTAGAGCTATGACTGAATCAGCGACTTGGTTCACCACGTCAAGATCATGAGAGATTAGGATATAAGAAATCTCGCGCTGTTTTTGGATTGTAAGAAGTAGTTTAATGATCTCGTTTTGCGTAAATTTATCAAGGGCGGAGGTCGGTTCGTCGAGGATGAGAATTTTTGGATCTAAGATTAAAGCACGAGCGATAGCCACGCGTTGGCGTTGACCGCCGGAGAGTTGGTGCGGGTAGCGATTAAGGAGATCGATGGGGAGATGTAGTTGACTGAAAAGAGTCGGTAGTCGGTGGTTGGTAGTCGGTAGTCGGTGGACAAATAAGCCTTCTTCGATGATGTCTTTAATGGTCATGCGTGGATTGAGGCTAGAGAAGGGGTCTTGGAAAATGATTTGGATTTGGCGACGGAGTTCTTTGTTTTTATCATTGCAAGCTACGCGAAGCAATCCACTTATCGCAGTGGATCGCCACGACTTGCTACGCAAGTCTCGCGATGACGAGTTGGAGTTAATAAAAAAATTCATCTCACCAACTGATGGAATCAGGCCACATAAGGCTAAAGCCAATGTCGATTTCCCCGATCCGCTTTCACCAATCACGCCAAGATTTTCACCAGCGCGTAAAGAAAGATTTATGTCGGAGAGAAGAGTTTTTTTGTCGCGCAACACGGAGAGATTTTTAACTGTTAACACCATATCTGCCACCCTGAGCTTGTCGAAGGGTGACTTGCCGTAACAAACTTCGTCACCCTTCGACAAGCTCAGGGTGACTATTTTTCCATTATCGATTTCAACCACCTCATCCGCAATCCTCTCCACCGCACGGCGATTGTGCGTGATGAATAAAACACAAAGTCCGAGTTCATTTTTTAAGCGTAAAATCAGATCAAGGATTTCATTTTGCACCCTTATATCCAGTGCTGTCGTCGGCTCATCGGCAATCAGAATTTTTGGATTATTGGCAAGCGCGATAGCCAACATCACCCGCTGTTTTTGTCCGCCAGAAAGTTGATGTGGGTAGTCATTAAGCCTTGAGGCTAGCGACTTGAGCTCAACCATCAAAAGCAACTCAAACACTCGTTTTTCCAAATCTTTTTTGGAGATTCTTGGATTGTGAGTCGTGATCGCCTCGGCGATTTGTTTACCAATTTTATGCAGCGGATTCAGTGATGTGCTGGGGTCTTGAAAAACCATCCCGATCTCTTTACCACGAATTTTACACAGCTCATCTTCACTCAAACTCAACAAATTTCTGCCGGCAAGAAATATCTCCCCGGAGATTTTTGCTTTCCTAAGCAGTCCAGGAATAGCAAGGGCTATCGTCGATTTCCCCGATCCACTTTGCCCAACTAATGCAGTGATTTTCTTTGCGGAAAGATCGAAAGAAAAATTATCAACAACCTTGGCTTTGCTAAAAGAAACACAGATATTTTTTATAGAAAGACCGGACATAAAAAGATGGTAAGTACTTAATACTTACCCCTTATCCCTTACCACTGATTTTAAAACTTCCCTTGGTAGATTTTGATGATGTTATCGAGCATTGTAAGCGCTTCTTCGTATGGACGTTGGAAGGTGTTACGACCAATGATAGAGCCGTTAGCACCACCTTTGTAAATCTCGCGGATTTCGTTGTAGATATCATCCTCACCCTTAGCGCTTCCACCAGAAAAGACGACTATGCGACGTCCGTTGAAAGCTGATTTCATCACGTGACGAACGCGCTCCTCAAGTGTAGCAACTGGGATTTTTACCTTTTCGTAAACTTTGATTGCCTCAATATTTTCTAGGGCTTGGGTTGGTGGTTTAACCTTGATGATATGCGCACCGAGTAAGGCAGCAATGTGGGTTGCATAAGCACAAATATCCATCGCAGTTTCGCCGATTTTAGAAAGATCGCCACCACGGGGATAAGACCAGATGACTACTGCCAAGCCATAATCCTTGGCCTCACGTGACATCTCGGCAATTTCTTCAAACATGTCGAAAGCGGCATCAGAAGCGGGATAAATGGTGAAGCCGATTGCGGAACAACCCAGACGAAGAGCATCTTTTACGGAAGCAGTTGTAGCCTGATGTGGTGCGGTTCCGCCATTATATAAGGAGTTAGAAGAATTTACTTTGAGGATGGTTGGAATCGCTCCGGCAAAGGAATCAGCGCCGGCCTCAATCATACCCAGCGGTGCGGCATATGCGTTCAAACCCGCATCCAGTGCGAGTTGAAAATGGTAATGTGGATCATAAGCCACGGGATTTACGGCAAAGCTGCGATCCGGACCATGCTCGAAACCTTGATCCACCGGCAAAATCACCATTTTACCCGATCCGCCGAGACGACCATGCATTAAGATGCGCGCAAGATTGGCCTTGGTTCCGGCATTGTCTGATTCGTAACACGCCAAGATCTTTCTGACTTTTGAGGAAACTTTCATTTTTAAAGGGAGTTGAGTTGTGTCATGCTTAGCCTGTAAAAGCATGACTATCGTAATCACCCTGCAACAAGCTCAGGGTGACATAACGATGAAGAAATTGAGGCGCATCTAGATAAATTCCGACTTCTAAGTTGCAAGTTTGCAAACCACCGCTAGAAGGCCGCGCCCCCAATTCCCAGTAGT
>VGDN01000153.1 GCA_016869695.1 Alphaproteobacteria bacterium | reverse complement strand
GTTGTTAATCAAAAGGGTGGAGTGGGCAAGACCACTACCGCCGTCAATCTCGCCACCGCTTTTTCTCTGTTAAAAAAGAAGGTTCTGTTGCTCGATATTGACCCGCAGGGAAATGCTAGCACCGGCTTCGGCATTGCTTTGGCGCAGCGTCAAAAAACGATTTATGAAATCCTGATTGGCGAGTGCGAAATTGAGCAAGCTGTGGTCCCTACCAAATTTCCCAACCTTAGAATCATCACTGCGACCGTTGATTTAGCTGCTTGCGAAGTGGAATTGGCGGGAGTTGAGAGACGTGAATTTTTGCTGCGCCGCGCCCTTAAAAAAATAATTCAGGATTTTGACTATGTCTTCATCGACTGCCCACCATCCCTTGGAATGCTGACCATTAATGCCCTCGTGGCTTCAGACTCGGTACTGATCCCGATGCAATGTGAGTTTTTTTCGCTGGAAGGTTTGAGTCATTTACTGACTACACTCGACCTCGTTAAGGAAAATCTAAATCATGATCTGAGCATCAGCGGCATAGTCCTAACCATGCATGACCGCCGCAATAAACTGACCGAACAGGTGGAAATCGATGTACGCAATTTTTTGCGGGAGAAGGTATTTAAACACATCGTCCCTCGCAATGTAAAACTCTCCGAAGCGCCGTCTCACGGCGTTCCCGGCCTAACCTACGATCCTAAATCTCCCGGCGCACAGGCCTATTTTGGCTTGGCGAAAGAGGTTTTACGAAGAGAAAAAAAGTAATGTTCCACGTGGAACATTTATCTAGTTGGTGAAATTTGTTTTGGTTTGATTCCCTTCGCATTACCGCTCGCTTACGCGAGCGAAGCGAAGCGAATGGAATCGCGTGTGTGCAAGACTTACGCAGTTTAAGTCCGAGCATAAATTTTAACTCTTAACTAACTGCGTAAGCCCTGCATATGCAAGACACAGAAAAAAAATTAGGGCGCGGATTATCTGCGCTTCTTGGCGAAAGTAAGCAAAAGCAAACCGCCGAAATCGACCGCACTCATGGCTTCGTACGCCTTGTGCCGTTAAACAAAATTACTGCCGGAGTTTATCAGCCGAGGCAAAGCTTCAACCAGGATGAGTTGGCGGAGTTGGCGGAGTCGATCAAGTTAAATGGTGTGCTGCAGCCGATTATTTTGCGCAAATCGGGCGAAGAGGATGAATATGAAATCATCGCCGGCGAGCGCAGATTCCGCGCTGCCAAGTTGGCCGACCTAAAAGAAATTCCGGCAGTGGTTAAAAAAATTAACAACCATGAAGCGCTTGAAATCGCGCTCATCGAAAACATCCAGCGCGCAGATCTCTCCTTGACCGAAGAGGCCAAAGGTTACCAAAGATTGGTTAGCGAATTTTCCTACACTCAAGAACAAATCGCCAAAAAGACCGGCAAAAGTCGTAGCCACATTACCAACATCTTACGCCTACTTTCTCTGCCAGAAGAGGTGAGAGAATTGCTCGACAGAAAATCAATCTCTCTTGGCCACGCCCGGGCTATTATAGGCTCAAGCCATCCGGAAAAACTGGCAAAGAAAATTGTCGAGAAGTCGTTAACTGTGCGCGAGATCGAAGATTTAGCACGCGATGAAAAAATCGAAACGATCAAAAATACGCCCCTGCTGGTAATGACCGAATCGAAGATCAAATTCATAAACAGCCACCAGATTGTTTTGTTAGAAGAACAGCTGAGCCAAGCTCTCGGACTAGAAACCAAAATCTCCTACAATGCCTTCCGCCAAAGCGGCAAAATCATGCTCCGCTTCAAGGAGATCGGAGAGATTAAAACTATTCTAAAAAGGTGTCAGACACTTTAGTGTCAGACACCTTTCGCCATCCACTCAATCGGCAAGGTGTTTACGGGGGTCTTGATCGCGAGGATGATCGAGGATGGCGATATCACGCGCGAACAGCTCGCGGCACCGATTCAGCTTGACGAAGAGACTAAGCGCCTTCTCCCGCCAAAGGTTCTCGAGCATTTGCCTAGAAAAGGTGTCAGACACTTTAGTGTCAGACACCTTTCACTCAACGAGACAAAAATCGCTAAAATCGCGAGGGAGATACAGACCACGCATCCAGTTTTGAGGGAGAAAAATTTGTTTTGGATGTTGTAGCAACCGGACGGTAGTGGGACAGAATACTAATTAAATTGATCACGACTCGCTCTCAAATGTTCCACGTGGAACATTGCCTACTTCTCCATCATTGCGAGCGCTTTAACGCGAAGCAATCCATTAATGTAGGAAAAGGTGTCAGACACTTTAGTGTCAGACACCTTTCAGACATTCACAGTTACCCCCAACCAACATGACCAAAAAACCACTACTCAAAGACATCCTCTTCAACGAGATAAAAATCGCTAAAATCGCGAGGGAGATACAGAGCACGCATCCAGATTTTGAGGGAGAAAAATTTGTTTTGGATGTTGTAGCAAAATTTCCTGAGCTCGAGCTGAAAGCGCGGATTTCTTGGATTGCTGCTTGTTTACGAAAATATCTTCCGGCTGATTACCGACTGGCTACAAACATAATTATCCGCTCCCTTCCTCTGCCCAACAATCCCGATCTCTCCGACAATGATTTCGGCGATTTTATTTACGCGGCTTACGCGGAATATGTTGCTATGAGCGGCTGTAGTAAGTCGGATTTGGCCTTCTCGCTGAAGGCGCTTTACGAAATCACCCAGCGATTTTCAGCAGAGGACGCTATCCGATATTTCATCAACGCCTTCCCTGAAGAAAGTTTGACGGAGCTACAAAAATGGAGTGGAGATAGCCATTACCATGTACGCA
>VGDN01000152.1 GCA_016869695.1 Alphaproteobacteria bacterium | reverse complement strand
AAAAAAGTTCATGATTGGATTAAAAAAAATTTGTTCAGATTTTCGCTATTGCGACCGCTAGCGAAGTGTGGCGGGAAGGAATCCATTTTTCCACAAACAAGTATGGATTGCCGCGCCTCACTGACTTAAGGCTCGCAATGACGACTGTAGAAATGACGGAGAAAGAAAAAGGCAGTAGCTTCGGAATAAATCTGGGACTCGGTGGAAGTGGAGCAGGTGGAGTAAACAAAAGATCATTCGGCATCAACTACATCGGCAACAAAACCGAAAAAAAATTTGCCTTCGAAGACATCGACAAATTTATTCGCTGAGAACTGACTTTTTCAAAAACTAATTTGAGCTTGATTTAGAGACTTCATCTTGCAGCAATAATGAGTTGCAAGATCATGTACTGAATGGTCTTGTGAGTGTTTACTTACCTTTAATTTTACTACCAAACCAATGACCAAAATCACTTTAAGAACTAACTTAAAAATCCTTTCAACCGCGATTTCTCTTACTCTGTTTTTATGTTCTTGTCAGAGTGCGACTACGACAAAAGATGTGGTCGCGACCTATCATGGCGGGAAGGTGACAATTAAAAATGCTAATGACGAGCTAGCAAAATTGGTGAGTAAGAATGAGAAGCTGAAAGGGCTCACATTCGAGAAGCTTACTCCGGAGCAGAAAGAAGCGTTAGTCAAAGAGGTTGTACTGAAAGAAATGATCTACAGAGAAGCTAAAAAAAGAGGGTTGGATAAGGATCGGGATTATCAAGTGGTGTTAAAGAATTTTGAGTCCGAACTGTTGCAGCAAAAGCTCCTGCTCGTTCTAGCAAAAGATGCCACTGACGAGAAAAATCTGAAAAAAAGTTACGATGAAATGGTGGGGAAGTTGCAAGGTAAGAAGGATTTAAGGATCAGTTATGTCGCTCTCAAAACCAAGGCGGATGCTGAGGTAACGCATAAGATAGTTACTAAATCTCCGAGCTATTTTGCCTCACAAGCGCGGAAAAAATCTGTGGATAAGGAGACGGCAAAAAAAGGCGGAGATCTTGGGTTTGTAATGGAAGATATGCTGCCGGCTGATGTTGTGGCGCAGGTAAAAACTTTGCAAAAGAGTCAGATTTCTCAGCCATTTTTTACCGGTGGTAAGTGGGTGATCATCAAGCTTGATGATGAAAGGCCTGCAGAAATTCTTCCTTATGAAAAAATGAAAAATCTGCTCACACAAAATCTCGCCAGAAAAGCAGTTGAGGATTTTGCTCTACAGAGTTTGGAGAAGGCGAAGGTTAGCGTTCTGAAACAGTAGCTAAAAAAAAGTTGACTACGAGTTTTTTCCTCCATTAACACAAGGCACATCTTTGCTTTCAGCGAAGGTTTTTCCCTTAATAAATATTCTAAAAATATGAAAAAACTTTTAGTACTTACCTCAGTAGTTGCTGTGTTTTCTGCAGCTTCAGCATCTGCCAAAACAGAAGGAAGATATGTTGGTGTTGACTTGCTTCGCGGTAATGTTTCTTACGCCGAAAGATATTCTGACAACAGCGATCGAGCTGCGGTTGAAACATCAGATACGCAAGGAGAGGGTGTTGGTCTTGGCGTGCGCTTGAGTCATGCTTACAATTCTGACGGCGTGTTTGTTGCTCCAGGCGTGTTTGCTGAGCATAATAACGTAAGAGCTGACGGTGTATCGACGCAAAGATTGCAAGTTAACAACCGCGTTGGGGTGAAGGCTGACATTGGCTACGACATGGCTGATAATGTCGCTCCATACTTAACTGTTGGTTATGCGGCTGTTGATTACAGAACTAGAAATAATGACGGAGTTACTGGGTCAAAAGTTAAAAACGGCCTTACTAGCAGCTGGTTCTATGGCGTTGGTCTAAAGATCGACGTGAATAAGAGCTGGGCATTTAATGCTGAATACCAAACTCAAGACTTCCGCGCGAAGACTAGAACCGGCGGAACCGACAACTATTCCGGCGTTTTCAAATCTAACTTCAACGAAGTTAAGCTTGGCGCTTCTTACAAGTTCTAATTCCTGAACTAAGAATTTAGATTGGGGTCTGATCCCGCAAGGGGTCAGACCCTTTTTTAATGGGCTGTTGCAAAAGCGGTTTTGCAACAGCCCATTAACGCATAAAAAATGAAAAAAATACAAGTCGCGATCCTTGGCGCGTCTGGTTACACCGGTGCTGAGCTAATCAGAATTTTACTTAATCACGAGAAGGTCGAGATCGCTGCGCTTGTCGCCAATTCCAATGCCGGACAAAAAATTGAGCAGCTTTATCCGCATTTAATTCACTACTCCTTGCCCGATTTGCAAAAGCTTGAGGAAGTAGATTTTTCCAAGATCAATGCAGTGTTTGGTTGTTTACCCCACACAACCTCGCAGGAAGTTTTTGCTAAGCTTGCGCCACAACATCCGCATCTAAAAATTTTTGATCTTTCTGCTGATTTTCGTCTCGAAAATCCTGCTGATTATTCACGTTGGTATGAACATGAGCATGTGGCACAAAGCCTACAGCCACAAGCAGTTTATGGTCTTACTGAAATACACAGAAACAAAATCAAGAAAGCGAATTTGATTGCTTGTCCAGGTTGTTATCCAACTTCTGCCTTACTCCCACTTATTCCTCTGCTCGAAAATAATTTAATCGAAAAAACCAACATCATCATCGATTCTAAATCCGGTACTTCCGGCGCAGGAAGAGCGGTGAAGCAGCAAAATCTTTTTTGTGAAGTGAATGAGTCGGTGAAGGCTTATTCCATCGGTAAGCACAGGCATATTGGCGAGATCGAGCAGGAGCTGAGCAAGGCGGCTGGCGACAAAATCCAA
>VGDN01000151.1 GCA_016869695.1 Alphaproteobacteria bacterium | reverse complement strand
TTTAGAAACGTAACTTTGATTCTTTTGCTTAGTTTTTTCTCCAGCTTCCGTCCTAGAAACTCATCAACTGGCAGCACTAAACACAGCGAGTTAGTCAGGAATATTTCGTCAGCATTTTTGAGTGCAGAGAGTTTGGTTTTTACTTTTTTGATCTTGAGCTCAGGCATTTTGAGAAGTCTATCGCGCACACAGCCCAGCACGATTCCGCAGCTTTCATGTGATGTATAGATTACACCGTTTTTGATCCAAAAAATATTGGCGCAGGAGGTTTCGGCGATGAATCCCTGCGGTGAAAGCATCACGCAGTCGAAATTTTTTTCTTTATTGGCTTCGATTTTAGCTAGGGTGTAAGGCAGTGCGGATATTGACTTGAAGGGGATTCCTGGAGTTGGGATTTTGGAAATCCCGAGGCGGATTTTTTTTGGCAACTCTCTTTCTGGCAGAGTTTCGATGATGATGAGAGCTTCAGAATCGTGGGTAGGTAGGTATCCCTTGCTACCGATGCCGCGACTGATTGATATGCGCAGCACACCATTTTTAACCTGATTTTTTCTGATGAGTTGCTGAGACTTTTTTTGGAGATCAGAAACTTTGGTGGAAAAGCCAAGATAGTCTAAAGCCATGATAATTCTCGCTTTATGCCGGTCGAAATCTAAAATATTTCCGTTAAAAATTTTGCAGGTTTCAAACAATCCGTCACCAAAAAGAAAGCCGCGCTCATGAATGGAGATCGTCGCTTTTTTTTCTTCGATTAGCTCATGATTTTTGTACAAAAACTTGCTCATGCTGAAGCTTTTTAAGTTCTTATTTCTGACTTTTGTCTGGCTAGCGATTATTGCTGTTGGTGCGCTATTTTACTACTTCCAAGGTCTACCAAGTCTTGATGATTTGGAGAAGGAAACCGGCAAGCAGATTGTGCAGATTAACTATGCAAACGGCAATCGCTTAACTAATCGCGGCGAGATTTATACCCAATCTGATTCAAGATTATGGATTTCCGCCAAAAAAATTTTGAGCAAAAATGAGGACGGCGAACGCGGGCTGTATAAAGATATACAGCCAAGTTCGCCGAGTCATTTGCGCCAAAATTTTGCCGGCAGAAACCGGAATCTTGGATTAGATTGGGTATATACGAGTGAGGTAAGTTACTACGAATTACCACAGCACTTGATTCATGCGGTTGTTGCCACGGAAGATCGTCGCTTCTTTTCGCATCACGGCATTGATATTTTTGGCATCATTAGGGCTTATCACGTCAATCAAAAAGCGGGTCGGATAGTGCAGGGTGGTAGCACGATTACACAGCAGTTGGCCAAACTTTTATTCCTCAATCCTGAAAAAACCTTCGAGCGCAAAATTCAAGAAGTGTTGCTCGCGCTGCAGCTGGAGAGGCGCTTCACCAAAGAGCAGATTCTGACCTTTTATCTCAACCGTGCTTATTTTGGTGCTGGCAATAATGGCGTAGCTGCAGCGGCTAAAAGTTATTTTGGTAAGAATGTTGCTAATCTTAGTTTGAATGAGTCGGCATTGCTTGCGGGCGTACTCAAAGCACCATCAAAATTTTCACCAAAAAATAATCGCGAATTGGCCGAAAGTAGAGCTGGCGTGGTTTTACGGGTGATGATCGACGCGGGATTTTTAAACGAAAAAAATATTTCTGAGATCAATCAAGAACCGCATTACATCCAAGATCACGCACAGAGACTCTATTTTGCTGACTTTGTCTATGATCAGCTGTCAGAGTTTTTGGGTAAAAAAGAAGCGAAAGAGAAAGTGATCTCGGTTGTTACGACTCTTGACGAGTCGCTACAGGCAAGGCTTGAGGAGGTGCTAAACAAGTTTGTCAAAAAAAGATCGCAGCAACTTGATGGCGCAGAAATCGCGGTAGTAGTAATGAATAAAACTGGCGCAGTGCTTGCTATGTCTGGTGGGAGGGATCATCAGCAAAGTCAGTTTAACCGTGCTGCTTATGCCAAAAGGCAGGCGGGATCGGCCTTTAAAACCTTTGTTTATCTGGCGGCATTTACGCAAGGAGCAACGCCTGACGACATCTTTACTGACAAAAAAGTGAATGTCGGAGCGTGGTTGCCGGACAATTATAACAGTCAATATCTAGGCGAGGTGACGCTGCGTCGTGCCTTTGCTGAGTCGCTTAATTCAGTGGCGATTCAGCTTGCGCATAAGGTTGGAGGTAAGGCGGTTGCTGAGGTGGCGCGCGATTGTGGTATCACTTCGGTAATCAATAAAAATGATTTAACCATCGCACTTGGCACTGCTGAGGTGAGTCTGCTCGAGCTCACTGCTGCTTACGCCACTATTGCTAATGATGGTTATGCAGTGATTCCTTACGCGATTTCCGAAATACAAAATGAAAAAGGGGATATGCTCTATAAGCGTGAATCATCTGGTTTGGGACGGGTTGTATCTGAAGATGTACAGCAGAAAATAAAAGAAGTTTTACACTCCGTGGTGACAAGCGGGACGGGAAAAAATGCCAATGTCAGTAAAAATATTTTTGGTAAAACTGGCACTAGTCAAAACTTCCGCGATGCCTGGTTTGTAGGTTTTGATGATGATTATGTGATTGGAGTTTGGATGGGAAATGACAACAATCAGCCGACTAAAAGAATCACCGGTGGATCGCTTCCGGCAGAGTTGTGGGGGATGATTAGTCGTAAGTCATAAGTGGTAGATAGGTATTGTTTGGCTAGGTTGACTTTTCTTAGACCGTCCATAGGGTGCACCGCCTTTTTGTTTGTAGGTTTTGTGGGTTTGTAGCTCAGGTCTTTGCGTTAAGAAAACAGCCTTAACGGCTGTTTTTAGCAAAGACGGGCGAAGAAGCGAAGCGACGCTCCGCCCAGTCT
>VGDN01000150.1 GCA_016869695.1 Alphaproteobacteria bacterium | reverse complement strand
AACATTAAACTCTCTGCCTTTTCACCAGAGGCCACCCATCCACAACATTAAACTCTCTGCCTTTTCACCAGAGGCGCTCGTCCACGCTACACAATCCTAATCTTCAACCTGGAGATTTTCGCTAACAAAGGTGGTTTCCTTTAGATCGATGTTTGATTCCGCCTCTTCTTTCATGCTCTCAATAACCTCATCATTGGTTGGAGCTATTTCAACCAAACCACGATTTTTGATGGTGCGAGTGATATTTTTCTTCACCACATCCACATCCACCAGATGTTCAGCAATCTCGCGCAGGGCAATAACCGCTGGTTTTTCGTTACGATCTAGGCTAGTCGGTGCGCCGGACAAAATACTCTTGGCGCGATTGCTGGCAACGAGGCAAAGATCAAAACGATTGGGCACAACGGTAACGCAATCTTCAACTGTGATTCTGGCCATTGTTTAAGAAAATTTGGTTGGACGAAAAAAGGGCGGCGCAACTTATGGATGGCTTTGGTGAAAGCAACTTGGAATTTTTGATTTTGGATTTTTGTTTTTTGAACACACTCCACCTCAAAAATCCGAAATCAAAAATCAAAAATTTCTAATGGTTACGATTCACTCCTCTAACGACTTCGTAAAAATGCGCGCTGCAGGAAGACTAGCAGCTGGGATTCTCGACTTCATTACACCTTTTGTACAGGTAGGAGTCGTAACCGACGAGCTCAACAAACTTTGTCACGACAAAATTGTCACAAGCGGCGCAATCCCTGCCCCACTTAACTACAAAGGCTTTCCAAAATCCATCTGCACTTCGGTTAATCACGTCGTCTGTCACGGCATTCCAAGCAACAAACCACTGAAGCATGGCGATATCCTTAACATCGACGTGACCGTGATTCTAGAGGGTTGGTACGGCGATACGAGTCGGATGTTTTTTGTCGGCGAGCCATCAGTCAAAGCCAAACGCTTAGTACAAACAACTTACGACTGCATGATGTTTGGCATCGAACAAGTTAGGCCTGGCAATCATCTAGGGGATATTGGTCATATCATACAAACTCATGCGGAGAAGAACGGATTTTCGGTAGTACGTGACTACTGCGGCCATGGCATTGGCCGAGTTTTTCATGCCGAGCCTAGCGTGCTACACTACGGTAAGAAGGGATCAGGAATGGTTCTGGAAGAGGGTATGTTCTTTACGATCGAACCAATGATAAATGCTGGCCGTTACGAAACCTTACTAAGTAAGCATGATGGTTGGACAGTAACAACACGCGACAAGTCACTCTCCGCACAGTTCGAACACACAGTTGGGGTAACAAAGGATGGGGTAGAGATTTTTACGGTAAGTTAGGGGATAAGAGATTTAGTCCACTGGACAAGGTCTCTCGACCTCGTCTCGCAATTCATCATTCCCAAGAACTTTGGTCTAAATCAGATTCTAATTCGCAATTTCCTCAATCTCTTCCCCAGTCTCCGCCTCATCCACATCCTTGTTACCGGTGTGGGCTATACGAGCTACGGACACCACACTTTCATCTTTCGTTTTAATCAGAGTTACCCCTTGCGTGTTGCGGCCAGAGATACGTACGGATTCAACATCGGTGCGGATTAGCGTGCCTTTGTCGGTGATAATCATCACATGATCCTGCATCTCGACTGGGAAGCTGGCCACCACGTTACCGTTACGTTTCGAGGTCACGATATTGGTGATGCCTGAGCCACCGCGGTTGGTGATGCGATATTCATAAGCAGAAGATCTCTTGCCGTAACCATTCTCGGTAATCGTCAAAATAAACTCCTCACTTGCTGCCATCTCTTCGACCTTGGCCTGCGCTAACTCAGACGCGATTTGCGGAACTTCTTTTGGCGAAATGAGTAGATCGTTAGATGGATTTTCGGCGAGATGCTTGTTGAACAACAAGGCATCGCGTAAGGCTAGACGCTGCTCTAGATCGATCGCCAGATATCTGTCTTTCACCTCAGAATCCTCGCCAGCATGCTTCAGCACTGACATCGCAATCACTTTATTACCATCATCCAGCTTGATTCCACGCACACCGGTAGAGTTGCGGCTTTGGAAGACGCGCAGTTTTTCGACCGGGAAGCGGATGCATTTTCCATCTTTCGTGGAAAGGAGAATGTCATCTTTCTCGCTGCATAAAGACACACCAATCAAGGCTTGATCAGGTTCGAGCTTCATGGCGATTTTGCCTGATGAGCGGATGTCGACAAACTGATCCATCGAGTTACGACGCACATCGCCATGAGATGTGGCGAAGGCGATGCTGAGATTTTGCCAGGTCGATTCATCTTCCGGCAACGCTAGAATCGTGGAGATTTTTTCATCCTGTTCGAGCGGCAAAAGATTAACCAGAGCACGGCCACGAGCTTGTGGGGTGCCGAGCGGAAGTTTGTAAGTCTTAAGGCGATAAACCTTACCCTTGTTGGAGAAGAAGAGAATCGGCGTATGGGTGTTGGTGGCGAAGATGTCAGTCGTCACATCTTCCTCGCGCACATCCATCGCGCTGCGACCTTTGCCCCCGCGGCGTTGCGCCCGGTAAGATGAAAGAGGTACACGTTTAATGTAACCACTCATCGTAGCCACCACGACCATATCTTCTTTCGGGATGAGATCTTCGATATCGATCTCGAGCTCACTCTCCTCAATGGTTGAGCGGCGCGGCGTTGCAAACTGATCCTTCACCTCGATCAACTCTTTCTTCACCAAACCCAGCATTTTTTTGCGGTCGGACAGTAGCTCAAGATAGCCAGAGATCTCAACGGCTAGCACTTTCAGCTCGTCGGTGATTTTTTCCATCTCAAGCCCAGTGAGTCGCGCCAAGCGCATTTCTAGGATGGCTCTCGCTTGGATTTCGGTGAAGTGGAACTTGCCG
>VGDN01000149.1 GCA_016869695.1 Alphaproteobacteria bacterium | reverse complement strand
CCGATTGTCATGAAGAACAAGCTCAGTAGCAGTGATTTCAGTGAGAGAATTTCTTCTTCGACGCGATATTTATATTCCGTTTCAGCAACCATCAGGCCAGCGATGAAAGCGCCTAGAGCAAAGGATAGTCCCATTTCATGACTCAAAAACGCGGCGCCTAAAATGATAATTAAGGTGAAGCCAAGAAAGAGGACGTCGCTGTGTAATTCGACAATCAAGCGATAAAGTGGACGCAAGAGTAAACGGCCAACAGCAAAGATGATTAACATCGCCAATATCGCATCGCCAATCGCTCCACCAAGCGCATGAAAAACATGCATATCGGTTTTGCTTAGAAGCGGAAGCAAGACTAGAATCGGGATTACCGCCAAGTCCTGCATGAGCAATGTAGAGAAGGCGAGGCGGCCGACGCGTGTTGATTGCTCAGAATTTTCTTTGATTACTTCGAGAACGATTGCGGTGGAAGACATCGAAAGTGCGCTGCCAATAATGATCGATATTTTGGCAGAGAGATGACCAAAAAAATAACAGATCGCCGAAATCAAAACTGAAGTGACGATGACCTGCAAACTGCCGAAACCGAAGATGTATTTCCGCATCGATTTCAGCTTGTCGAAAGTGAGTTCGAGACCAATCGCGAAGAGCAAAAATACGACGCCGAGCTCAGCGATTGATTTGGTGGTTTCAGTGCTAGTCAACACGCCAAATCCAAACGGGCCAATCGCCGCACCAGCAACGAGATAACCAAGGGCAGGGCTTAGGCGTAACTGCTTAAACACCACCACAATCGCAACCATGGCAAAGAGCAGGATTAGGATGTCGTGGAGGTAGGAGAGGTCGTTCATGGATTTTCGATTTTTACTAAAGGGTTTTTTTTGGTTGTGTAAGTTGTACTTCGCGTGATTTTTGATTTTGTTGGACGACAATTCAGCAACCTAAAATCAAAAATCAAAAATTAATGACGATCTTATCCGACCTCTCAATCTTTGAGCTAGTAACACAGCAAAACATGATTGAACCTTTTGTTTCTCAGCAAGTGAAGCTTGATGCTGATGGCAAAAAGATAATTTCTTACGGCAATTCTTCTTACGGTTATGATGCTCGTGTCTCCAACGAATTTAAGATTTTTACCAATATCGATTCCGCTGTCGTTGATCCCAAAAATTTTTGTGAAACTAGTTTTGTAAATCGCACCACCGATGTTTGTATAATCCCGCCAAACAGCTTTGCTCTAGCGCGCACAGTTGAATATTTTCGTATCCCAAAAGATGTGCTGGTAGTGTGTGTGGGTAAATCGACTTATGCCCGTTGTGGCATCATCGTCAATGTAACCCCGCTTGAGCCAGGCTGGGAAGGTCACGTCACTTTAGAATTTTCCAATACAACTCCACTGCCTGCCAAGATCTACGCCTTCGAAGGGGCTTGCCAATTTTTATTCTTCAAAGGAGATCGTGCCTGCGAAATTTCCTACGACATGCGCGCTGGGAAATATATGAAACAAACAGGGGTAACGCTCCCAAAGGTTTAACATGCTCCGCTTCCTAATCCTTCTACTACTCTCCCTTACTGCTTTTGCTGAAGAATATTCCAACGAGCCCGGAAAAGCAGTGGCGACACCTGAATTTAGTGACACGCAAGGCAGTGTTGTAAATAATTTCGTGAAGAATTCGCCGTCGATTTTTAACCCCAAAACCCCGACTCCTTCGCGCTTCTTTTCGGCAGATCTTTCAATGCCAGATGTCTTCGCGACCACCAATAATCTTATCAAAAAAACTGGCTCTTTTTACCGCGCTACCGGCGAAGTAATTTTCATACAGGGCACCGTCACTGATTCTTTTTCTGTGCCGATTGAAGGGGTGGTAATCGAGATCTGGCAGACTAATGCCGCCGGAAAATATCACACGCTGCTTGAGCTTGGAAGCGAGTATATCGACAAATATTTTAGCATGTCGGGACGTGCGATCACCGACAATCTTGGGAATTATCACTTCATCACGATCATGCCGGGTAGCTCGCCAGGACGCGCTCCACACATCAATATTAACATCTATCATTCAAAATTCGGTAAGCTCGAAACCGAGATGTATTTTACCGACCATCCTTACAACCAAAGCGATTACCAATATTTGTCTTACAATGAAAATGAGCGGAAGCTGCTCACCTCTTCTGTACACAGCTCCGACATCCTTAACCCACAATCTATCAAGCTCTGTACTTTTAATGTCGTGCTGAAGGGTGTGCAGCAGTACAAAAAATATTAAAATAACTGACTCGAGTCCGGTGATTGGGAAGATTTCATAAATTGCATAAGCGTTCGGTGTGCAGGGTGGATTGCCATACCAAGATAAATTTGGCTCGTGATGACGAAGAGAGTAATATAACCATTGTTTCCATGGTCGTTCTTAAAATATTACGCCCGTTACTAAGTTGTGCTTTGATGGGTTCATCCATCGTCATTGTGAACGCATAGCAGCAATCCATTGAGCAACTAGGTACTTTTAAATGTTTAAGTAGCTTTGACATAAAGCGACTTGTGTCTTTTACTTTCATTCCTACCTTGGCCCGCCTTTTTAAAGATGTTTTAATGCTTTTTATCGCGGGGTAGAGCAGCCCGGTAGCTTGTCAGGCTCATAACCTGAAGGTCGGAGGTTCAAATCCTCCCCCCGCAACCAATTTTATAGATAACCCAAATTTTCCTCCTTCGTTGGATCTAGCCGAAAACGTTAACAAACGCACGTTTAGGTGCGTTTGTTAAATCGTTTTCTCCCCCCGCAACCAATTTTATAGATAACCCAAATTTTCCTCCTTCGTTGGATCTAGCCGAAAACGTTAACAAACGCACGTTTAGGTGCGTTTGTTAAATCGTTTTCTCCCCCCGCAACCAATTTTA
>VGDN01000148.1 GCA_016869695.1 Alphaproteobacteria bacterium | reverse complement strand
CGGCTGGCGACAAAATCCAAATCGACTTCACACCGCATCTTTTGCCGATTAATCGTGGCATCATCTCAACGATTTACGCCGAAACAAAATTCTCCGCTGCAGACATTCAGAACTGTCTAGAGACAAAATATCTCGACGAGCCTTTTGTCCGCGTAATTTCTGGCGAGCCGAACATTAAAGATGTCATCGGCACAAATTTTTGCGTGATAAGCGCAAAGCCGGCACGTGTGCAGGGCAGGGTGATTATTATTTCAGTGATCGACAATCTCTGCAAAGGTGCGTCTGGTCAGGCGGTGCAGAATATGAATCTTGTCTTTGGATTTGATGAGAGAGAAGGTCTCGCGCTCACGCCAATTTTTCCGTAAAAAATCATGAAACGATTATTCCTTTTTCTTGTACTTACTCCGTCGCTTTTACGTGCCGAAGCGCCAAAGCAGTTTCCAAACATTTCCGGCAATGCCATGTTTCAGGTGCAGGTAGATCGAGTGATTTCAACAAATGCCAACCAAGTTCCGGATAATAATGGCTTTGTTTATGCCGAGCCGAATTTTTCATTAAATTTTGACCGCAACTGGTCAGCAAAAACGCAGTGGCGCTTGCAGCCAAATAACATCTTAACCACTCGCAATACTACTTATCCCGAGCGTTATCGTAATTTTTTACAGTCTGATCGCAGCCTAATTAACACCGGTGAAACAGCTCTTTTTGTCGAAGAGTTAAAGGTGAATTATGAGAATGACGACCTAAGAGCCTTTGTCGGAAAATTTGATCCGACCTTTGGTACGGCTTGGCGCAAGTCGAAGCGAATCGGTGTGTTCGCTGCGCAGTTTAATGAGGATTACAATCTTCGTGAGAAGCTTGGCGCCGGAGTAACTGCCTTGCTCGAAGGCAGTCAAATCACCTTTAACACTTTCTTTAATGATCGTACCGGACTCAGCAACAGTGTGATTTACGATCGTGGTCAGGCTGGCGGTGGACCGGGAATAGCTGGTAACACTAACTTCTCTTCTTACTCGTTTTCGATGGAGGGTAAGAATTTTATTGGAGTCGAGAATTGGTTTTACAATTTTGGCTACCGCAGTTTGGGCGTGTCAAAAATTCAAAATAGAGCACGCGAAACCGGCATAGTTATTGGTTCGGAATATCTTTACAAAATCAGTCGTGACTCTTCTTTGATTCCGTTGGTTGAGCTTGTGAGTATCAACAACTTTACTGGTGAAAAGAAGCGCGATGCTCATTACACAACAATAGCTTTGATCGGAAAATATAGTAGTTGGACAGCAAGTACTTCTTTTGTGAGTCGAATCATCTCTCAAAATCAGAGAGCTAATAGTCGTATGAATGACCGCCAAATCCAGTTTTCAATCGGCTACAAATTTACCGACAACCTCACCATCGATATCAGTCGCGCCAATGTCCGCGAAGATGGAAAGAATGGCGCACTTATCGGAACAACGATTAGTTATTTTTACAAGTTTTAGTCCAATATTCATCCGACCTTATTTCCCTAAGTCTTGAGGCGGTTCGTTTAAAAATTTTTGCAGAGCAAATTTTTTTGATTGGCGTTTTGGCGAGGATGATTAGTGCCACTTTATTTTCATAAACCTCATCGATGAAAAGCATGAAGCGCCGCATCTCGTTAACATCCTCATCCTTCAGCTGTGGTAGTTTTAGCAAAAAAATTAGATCAAAATTTTTACAGATTGCTTGGTAATCGGAAGCGCAGAGCGGCTGAACACAGAGCTCATCAAAGCCAACCACCGCGATTTTTTTGTAAGTCTTTTTTATTTTTAACTCACGCCCCCAAACCTTTAGCATCTTACTTCTAAGCCTTTTTTCCTCGGTAAGATTTTCGATTATTCTTTTTATCTCCTCACGATTTTTCTTGCTGGAGATGAAGTAGCGTTTAGTCAAGCCAGCCTTGAATTTAGCGCGGTAATCAGTTGGTGAATCAAGATACAAAACTTGACAGTTTTCTAGTAAAATTTCTCTAACGAATTCTAAAAATATTTCGCGTTGCAGACCGTTCTGGTAAAGCTCGAGTGGAGGTGAGTTGGAAGTAAAAATTACCACAACTTCTTGCGAAAATAAAAAAGAAAAAATTCGCGAGAGTAGCATTGCATCCGCGATATCATTGACCTGGAACTCATCGAGGCAAAGTAGTTTTGCCTGACCAACAACTCGCTTCACTGCCTCAATTAGTTCATCTTTGTATTTTTCCTTACCCATCCTGATGTCACGCAAAGCCTCGTGAATAGCGCGCATAAAACTGTTAAAGTGAAAATAAGTCTTTGCTGTGTTTGGCAGCGACTCAAAAAAATTCCTCATCAACATCGTTTTGCCGCGACCTGTGGAGCCATGGATGTAAAGGCTTTTTACTGGTTTAGTTTTTCGTAAAATTTTTTTAATAAATCCGTGATTAAAGCTCTGTCTGAGCTGCTCAAGCTCTTGCTTAACTAACAACTGCTGTGTGTCTAACTGCATTGAGATTTAGTGCTCATTTACTTCCTCGTCATTGCGAGCCGTAGGCGAAGCAATCTATCTTTACTCACGGATGGATTGTTCCGCTGTTGCTCGCAATGACGAGGGCTTTGTCAATGAATTGTATGACTTACAGTGATGACGGATTCGGGTTAAAACTACGTTTGTGATTATTGTGGCAGAGCGCGACTGCTAAGGCGTCAGCTTCATCTTCAGTTTTAAAATCAGCCTTCGGCAAAAGTATTTTTACCATCATTTGGATTTGAGTTTTTTCGGCACGACCAACACCAACAATCGTTTTTTTTACCGCGGTTGAAGAATATTCGCTTACACCGAGCCCACATAGTCCGAGGCTCAAAATTAAAGCACCCCGTGCATGTCCGAGTTTAAGAGAGGAGGTGGGATTAGTGTTGACGAATGTTTCCTCAATCGCTGCCTCATTGGGCTTATGAAGCTTTACCAACTCAAC
>VGDN01000147.1 GCA_016869695.1 Alphaproteobacteria bacterium | reverse complement strand
GCTCGAAAAACTTAAGCTAAAACTTGATAAGGGTCGGATTGTCGCGAATGGATATCTCGAAACTGCTGAGCCGAATATTTTTGCTATCGGTGACGTTGTTGGTGCGCCGTGGTTGGCGCACAAAGCCTCACATGAAGGTGTGATCGCTGCCGAAAAAATCGCCAGTAAGCTGGGCAAATATGACGCTAAAAAAATCCATCCAATCAAAATCGAAAACATCCCGGGCTGTACATATTCGATGCCGCAAATCGCTTCCGTTGGCCTAACTGAAAAGAAGGCACTCGCTGCCGGCAAAAAAATTAAAGTCGGACGTTTCCCGTTTGTGGCTAATGGCAAAGCCATCGCTGCCGGTGAAACGGAGGGTTTGATAAAGGTAATCTTCGACGAAAAAACCGGCGAGCTTTTGGGCGCACATTTGATTGGCGCAGAAGTAACGGAGATGATTCAAGGCTATGTAATCGCTAAGCAAGCCGAGCTAACCGAGGAAGATTTGATGCACACAATATTCGCCCATCCAACCATGTCGGAGATGATGCATGAGGCGGTGCTCGAT
Organism: Alphaproteobacteria bacterium; assembly: GCA_016869695.1. GTDB lineage: Bacteria > Pseudomonadota > Alphaproteobacteria > Rickettsiales > UBA1997 > UBA2645. The sequence goes on along the minus strand of VGDN01000147.1, from coordinate 2,430 downwards.
GCTTATGGAAAGGTGATCCACTCCTGAACCAAAGTCAGTGCCGAAATCATTGCGGTGTCAGCCCGCAGAATTCGTGGGCCGAGAGAGATGGCGTGAAGATTCTTTAGCTGACGCATTTTACTGAATTCCTCTTCGGTAAAGCCGCCTTCTGGGCCGATTAAGATAACGATTTCACGGTTATCGCAAAGCGCCGACGGTAAAACATCACTTGCCTTCCGACCTTGTCCTGATTCGTCGCAGAGGATCAGTATTTTTTGCTCTACCTCTTTCTCATTCAAAAAACTCTCCAGTTTTGTTGGCGGTAAAATTTCCGGAAAATCGTTACGCTCGCACTGTTCACAGGCCTCTTTCACATTAGCTCGGAAGCGCTCGAGATTGATTTTATCGACGATTGTCCGTCTGGTGATGATGGGTTGAAACCTTGCTACACCTAGCTCCGTTGCCTTCTCCGCCACAAAATCAATTCGTACATTTTTTACTGGCGCGAAGGCCAAAGTGACGTTGGGAGTGCGTTTTAACTCAGAAATTTTTTTCCCGATTTCGGCAGTCAGAAATTTTCTTTCGATGCTGTTAATTACCGCCACAAACTCGCCATCCACGCCGTTAAACACCAAAAACTCATCACCAATTTTTTGACGCATTACCCTAGTTAAGTATACAAAGTCATTGTCACAAAGCCTGATTTGCACGGCTTGGCGGAGGTTATCTGTAGCAACAAAGAGGCGTATTTTTTTCATTTTAGCGCTTACCCTTCTTCTTTGGTACTGCACGAGCAGAGGCAACAAACTCCTTTTTATGTTCCTCGATATAGTTAGTAATGATTTTTCTGATCAGCGAGCTGCGGCTTCTATCCTCAGTTAGTGCGATTGAATCTAGCTTTTTTGTCAGGGTATGAGAGATTTTTAGAGAGATCGTGTTGTGCATATTCTTTAAGTTTCATTAATACCTGATAATACCAAATAATATTTAATCCTAAGTGATGTCTAGTAAAAGATTTGCCTTACGTAGGAAAATAGAAAGCGCCGGAGTGCTTGCCCTGTCTGCTACCGCTGGCATCGGAATCTTGATCACCGTCGCGGTTACGGTTTCGATTTTGTTCGAGGCGCTGCGATTTTTTGAGCTGGTAAATCCACTCGATTTTCTTTTTGGAACTAGCTGGAACCCGCAGATGGCAATGACTACTGAGCAAGAGGTTGGTAAAAGTTCTTTTGGTTCAGTACCAGTTTTTCTTGGCACTTTGTTGATCACCTTGATTGCAATGGCAGTGGCTGTGCCCTTGGGAATCATGGGCGCAATCCAGCTTTGTTTTTACGTCAAACCAAGAACTCGTGATTTTCTAAAACCAATTTTGGAAGTGATCGCTGGCGTGCCAACCGTTGTCTATGGCTATTTCGCAGTGATTTTTGTGGCGCCGTTCTTCAAGCTCCTTTTCTCTAGTCTTGGTTTTGAAATCGCCTCTGAAAGTGCGCTGGCTGCGGGTTTTGTGATGGGTGTGATGATCATTCCCTTCGTTCTTTCTCTCACTGATGACGCACTCAACTCTGTGCCGCAAGCCTTGAAAGACGGGGCTTTGGCGATGGGAAGTACTAAATCTGAGATGGTCAAGAAAGTTGTTCTACCTTCGGCGATGCCGTCAATCATTGGCGCGGTGATCCTTGCCGTTTCGCGTGCAATCGGCGAGACGATGATCGTCGTAATGGCTGCTGGTTTAGTTGCCAAGCTGAGTTTTAACCCACTTGATTCGGTTACCACCGCCACCGCCCAAATCGTTACGCTTTTAGTCGGCGACCAAGAATTTAACAGTCCCAAGACTCTAGCCGCCTTTGCTCTCGCCCTCACCCTCTTCATCATCACCTTCATCTTCAACATCGTCGCGCTTGCCGTGATCAAGAATTACAAGAAGAAATATGGGTAGAGAAATCGTAAACATCAAAAAACGAAATGCCGTCGAAACCAGATTCAGACTACTTGGAGCTGGATCTGTGTTTTTGGCGCTGATGTTTTTGGCGATTTTATTTTTGGCGATTCTTGGCAAGGCGAACGGTGCTTTTTGGCGTAGTGAAGTTGCGCTTGAAATTGTGGCTGGAGATGACGAGAGGCAAATCATCAAAGACTCGCTGTGCCAGAGATTCCCTGACGCCAAGACGCTTCCACAAATTAATTCGCTCTACCAGCTGGTGAGCAAAGTTAGCAATCTCGAGCTCAAGAAGCAGCGAGGTGAGTCGATTGTTTGGCTAAGTCTTTCCTCGAAAGCTGACATGTTTTTTAAACATGGCGAGACCTCTGTGCTCAATACTGATCAGCTACGCTGGCTTTATGACCTCAAAGAAAAAAACCAAGTCAGACAAGTTTTTAACTGGAAATTCTTCACCTTTGCCGACTCACGCGAGCCAGAAATAGCAGGGGTTAGAGCTGGTTTGGTAGGATCAT
>VGDN01000146.1 GCA_016869695.1 Alphaproteobacteria bacterium | reverse complement strand
ACATATTCGCCACGATAGCCCTGGATACCAGCCTCAATGATCTGCTCATTATCTAGTTTAAAAGGATAGGTCAGACGCGCGACCGCATGCATCTCGCTGTTTAAATCCTGCTGATTGGATGTTTGTCCATTATACACCCCAAGACCTAGAACCCCATAATCTCCCGAGCCTTTTAGCCCCGAACTAACCAGGTAAGAGAAGCGCTTACGAATTTCGCTCGGCGCCCAGTAATAAAATATCCCTAAGTCGCGTTCATTGGCTACCGCACTATTTATGGCATCACCCCGATCTAGCGTTAAGCGATTTTGGCTAGATTGCAGATTTTCAAATCCAAAAGGGACTTTGCTTTGTCCAACTCGCAAGCGCGACTCCTTTTTTTCATCTAAAGCTAGATCGAAATAAGCATCACGAATTTGTCCGAAGTTAGCCCCGTCGCTGGTTGAAGAGGCAAAGTCAGGCTGAATGTAAAGATAAATATTGTCGCTGATATCTCCGTAAAAAATCAGGCGTAAGCGCCTGATGAACAAAGATCCGTTGCCCCAAGATCTATCACATTGCTCACATTGCAGATTTGGATTGGTTTCAAAGAATCGATTGTAGCGTATCTGTGCGTACCCACGTAGATTTATAGTTTCATACCATGGTTTTTTTGCTGGTGGGCTTTTTACCGCTTCGGTCTTGGTGATTTTGTGCTTATATTTCGATGGCGCCGCTTGCGCTGAGGTGTTGGATATTAAGAGAATTACCAAAAGGAGGGCAGCCAAACTTAGCCTTCCCATAAAGCGATTAGATATTTTCATTGCTGGGAAAGTTATTTTTGCTTAGAGGTAGTGTCGCAAAAAATTTTACCCACCTCTTCCCAAAACGACAAATGGAAAAAATGAAGAATTTTATGAGTGAGGCTATGGCGCAAGCTCGGCTATCGGTATTACAAAACGAGGTTCCAGTCGGGGCAATTTTAGTTGAAAATGAGAAAATCATCGCCGCCGCACACAATCAAAATATCTCTGCGTCCGATCCGACGGCTCACGCCGAAATCCAGGTTTTGCGTCAAGCGGCAACGCTAAAAAATTCTCCCCGACTTGATGGTTGCGATCTTTATGTCACCCTGGAGCCTTGTGCCATGTGCGCTGCAGCAATTTCTTTGGCACGGATCCGCCGTGTTTACTACGCCGCCTCCGATCCAAAATTTGGTGCGGTAGAAAATGGGGTACGATTTTTTAGTAGCACATCCTGCCACCATCATCCCGAAATTTATTCTGGAATCGCCCAGGAAGAATCGCGGTTACTGTTGCGGGAGTTTTTTAAATCTAAGAGAAAATAATTAGCTCAAGACTTACGCCTAAATCCTATATGCTCTCAACCTTACTCCCCCTCGCAATCTACTTCTCCTGCCTGGCCTATCTCGGGTTTTTGGGATTTCGCAAAACCAAAAATTTCTCCGACTATGTTTTGGGCGGGCGTAAGCTCGGTGCAGTTGTTGGTGCACTAAATGTCGGCGCATCAGATATGAGTAGCTGGCTGCTGATGGGGCTGCCCGGCGCTTTTTATCTCTACGGGCTCAACCAGATATGGATGGTGCTCGGCCTAATCGTTGGCTCATATGCCAGCTGGAAAATTGTGGCGGCGCGCTTACGCCAATATTCGGAATCAGCGGGCAATGCCTTGACCCTTTCTTCATTTCTGGAAAATCGCTTCGACGACAAGAGTGGACTGCTTAGCATTGTCACCTCCCTAACAATTATTTTTTTCTTCACGATTTACATTGCCTCCGGCTTTGTCGGTGGCGCCAAACTTTTCGCCGAGGTTTTTGCGATTCCTTACTCCTACGCACTACTGATTTCCTGCGTCCTTATAATTTTTTATGCCCTGCTCGGCGGATTTTTGGCAGTGAGTTGGGCCGATGTTTTACAAGGAATGTTGATGCTCGCCGTACTTTTGATTACGCCACTCTATGCCATTTATCTCTCACCATTTTCTGCCGCCGATTTTGCTACCAAAATGCGGGAAATTTCACCCGCGCATTTGTCTCCCTTTCGCGACTTAACCCTCGCTTCACTGCTTGGGTGTTTTGCTTGGGGACTCGGCTATTTCGGCCAACCGCACATCATCTCAAAATATATGGCGATCAAAAACTCCCGCGAAATTTCCTTGGCACGAAAAATTTGTATTAGCTGGATGAGTCTCTCAATGCTTGGTGCTGCTGCAGTTGGCTTGCTCGGCTTTGTCTATTTCGCCAATCAGCCACTCAAGGAACCGGAAACTGTTTTCATCAGCATGGCCACGCAAATTTTTCATCCAGTAATGATCGGTATTCTGATCGCGGCGATTTTGGCTGCGATCATGAGCACACTAAATTCACAGATCATCATCTGCTGCAGCTCTCTGGCCAAAGATTTTTACCAACGATTTTTTCGTAAAGGAGCTTCCGAAAAGGAGATGTTGTTGGTGAGTAGATCCGGCGTGGTTCTAATCGCCATGATTTCTTGCCTGCTTGCTTTAGATGAAAAATCGAGCGTACTCCAACTGGTCGCCCACGCCTGGGCTGGTCTCGGCGCCTCAATCGGCCCCGTCATTCTCTTTTCTCTCTTCTACCAAAAGACCACAAAACTAGCAGCAATTGTCGGCATAATCTCCGGCGCCGTGGGTGCGATTTTGTTCAGCAAATTTCCGATCTTCTCCTACGAAATCCTACCCGCCTTTTTGTTGTCGTCGGGGCTGATTTGGGTAATAAGCCAAATAAAAAGGTGTCAGACACTTTAGTGTCAGACACCTTTTTTAAAATGTTCCACGTGGAACATTGGGGGGTTTTGATTTTTGATTTTTGATTTTTACCTTCCTGGCATTCTTCCCCAATCAATCATCTAGCACATGCAACACCGAGCTAAGGTTTTTTCTGTTGTTAATCAAAAGGGTGGAGTGGGCAAGACCACTACCGCCGTCAATCTCGCCACCGCTTTTTCTCTGTTAAAAAAGAAGGTTCTG
>VGDN01000145.1 GCA_016869695.1 Alphaproteobacteria bacterium | reverse complement strand
GAACTTTACCAAAAAATCTCCGACCAACGTTACGAATTTGATTACGATATTGATGGTTTGGTCTACAAGGTGAATGACTTCGCGCTGCAAGAGCGGCTTGGCTTCGTAGCCCGTTCTCCACGTTTCGCCATTGCTCACAAATTCCCTGCGGAGAAGGCAAAAACCGAAATCGAAAATATTATTATTCAAATAGGCAGAACCGGCGCACTTACGCCGGTCGCACTTCTAAAGCCAGTCAACATCGGAGGAGTTGTGGTGTCGCGTGCGAGTTTGCACAACCAGGATGAAATCCTGCGCAAAGATATTCGCGTTGGTGACGTGGTTTTGATTCAGCGTGCCGGCGACGTAATTCCGCAGGTTCTCAAGGTTGATTTAAACAAGAGAAAACCCGACGCAGAAATTTTTTCTTTTCCAAAAAACTGTCCGGCTTGCGGAGCAGAAATCGTACAAAATGAAGATGATGTTGTGCTGCGATGCTCTGGGGGACTTTCTTGCGAAGCGCAGCTCAAAGAAACTCTCAAACATTTTATTTCCAAAGATGCTTTTGACATTACTGGTCTAGGCAAAAAGCAGATTGAGAATTTCTTTGCAGAAGGCCGTATCAAAAGCTTCGCCGATATTTTTACTCTTGAGGAAAGGGAAAAAATTTCACCAAATCCACTGCGTGAAAAATTGGGTTGGGGTGAAAAATCGGTCGAGAATCTCTTCTTGGCGATTAATCAAAAACGCAGAATTCCACTCACGAGATTTATTTATTCTCTTGGCATTAGACATGTTGGCGAGAGCACAGCCAAACTGCTCGCACAGCATTTTAAATCTTATGAAAATTTTAAGAATTTCGTTCTGAATCCTGACGAACAAGAGTACCAAAATTTTATTTCTCTCGACGGACTTGGCGAAAAAATGGCGCAGGCGATTCTCGATTATTTTCGTGACAAGAGAAATCTAACAATGCTGCTAGACCTAGAGCCACAGCTGCAAATCGAGGATGCCATTCAGCCAAACATAAATTCAGAACTTGCTGGCAAGTCGGTAATTTTTACTGGCACGCTAGAAAAAATGACACGCGCGGAAGCGAAGAAAAAAGCAGAAGATCTCGGAATGAAAGTGGTTGGTTCCGTCTCAAGCAAAACCGATTTTGTGGTAGCTGGTACCGAGGCGGGATCGAAGTTGAAGAAGGCGAATGAGCTAGGTTTGCGAGTACTTGGTGAGGATGAGTGGTTACAACTGATTAGCTAACTTTCGCCGCAATGTCCTTCCTAACAAATCCTTCCTGCCAATCGATTTTATTAACAGCGTCGTAAGCCTTGTCCCGTGCGGCTTTGAAGGAATCTGCGCTGGCGACAATATTAAGCACTCGTCCACCATTTGCCAAAATTTTTCCGTCTTTTTTTACCGTTCCAGCGTGCAAAATCTTTGCCTCAGTGATCTGTTCCAAACCTTTGATTTCTGTACCTTTTTCGTAGCTTTCCGGATATCCTTTTGCGCACATCACAACACAAACTAACTTCTTTTTTTCGTCGAGTTCGAGCTTGATTTCACTCAGCTTCCCGTCAATCGCTGCCTCAATCAAATCAACAAAATCAGTTTTAATACGCGGCAAAATCACCTGCGTTTCTGGATCGCCAAAACGCACATTAAATTCCAAAAGTTTTGGCTCGTTTTTAGTAATCATTAAACCCGCGAACAAAATACCTTTAAACTCAACAGTTGCTAGGGTCGGTTTGATGATTTGCTTAATAATTTTTTCCTCCATTTCTGGAGTAATAAAAGGAGAGGGGGAGTAAGTTCCCATCCCGCCAGTATTGGCGCCAACATCACCTTCACCAACTTTTTTGTGGTCGTGTGCAAAGCCAAGCGGTAGAAAATTTTTACCGTCGCAAAGCACGAAATAACTAGCTTCAAAACCATCCAAGAATTCTTCGATTATTATTTTTTTGCCGGCTTCGCCAAATTTTCCGGCGAATATTTCAGCGATTGTTTTTTCTGCTTCTTCGCGATTTTGTGGAATGATTACACCCTTGCCAGCAGCGAGTCCGTCGGTCTTAATCACGCAAGGATATCCAAGCTGGTCAGTGAATCTCAGAGCCTCATCTGCAGTAAAAAAAGTTTCGTAAGCAGCGGTAGGTGCACCGGCTTTGCTTACGATTTCTTTCATAAAAATTTTCGAACCCTCGAGCTGCGCTGCTTTTTTATTTGGACCAAAAACACGAATTCCAGATTTTTCTAAATCATCAACAAGGCCATCCACCAACGGCTGTTCCGGCCCTACAAAAACAAAATCGATTTTTGTATCTCGGCAAAATTCGACAATTTTTTGCTGCTCACCTTGCTTGATTCCATTCACTATTTCCGCCACTTGCGCAATGCCAGCATTGCCTGGTAAGCAAAAAATTTTTTCGCATTTTGGAGATTTTTTGAACTGCTCACAAATAGCATGTTCTCTACCGCCGGAGCCAATAACGAGTATTCGTTTCATTTTTGATTTTTGATTTTTGATTTTTGATTTAGCCTATTTTTCAAGTTCAACGCGAATCTAAAATCTAAAATCAAAAATCAAAAATGAGTCTCAAAGAACACACCGTTAAATCTTACGACAAAGATCTGCAATCAATTGCCGGCACGCTTGCGCAGATGGCTGATATGGTTTTAATCTCGATTGATATGGTCGCAGAAATAATGGTTACGCACCATCCAGAATATCTCGAACAGATCGCTGCTCACGACTACAAAATTAACGCCCTCGATTTGCTCGTTGAAAAAAAAGTGACGGCAATGTTGGCACTACGTCAGCCTTTAGCAGTTGATTTGCGTTTTGTTGTCTCAGCGTTGAAAGTGTCTTCAAACCTAGAGCGCGTTGGCGACCAGGCGAAAAGCATTATTAAAAAAATAGACCGTATTGGCACTAAAGAGCTCGATGAAACAGTAAAAAAATCTTTGCTCAAGATGGTCAGTCTATCCAAGCAAATGGTTTTTGATTCGGTGATTGCCTTCAATGATCAAGATGTCGCAAAGGCTGATCTAGTTCTAAAAAA
>VGDN01000144.1 GCA_016869695.1 Alphaproteobacteria bacterium | reverse complement strand
TGCCGAAGTAAAAGATAAGTTTGAAGTAGTTTTAACTGATGCAGGTGCCAACAAAATTAACGTCATTAAAGAAGTTCGTGCAATCACTAATCTTGGCTTGAAAGAAGCAAAAGATTTGGTTGAAGGTGCGCCAAAAACCGTGAAGTCTGATGTCGCTAAGAATGAAGCGGAAGAACTTAAGAAGAAGCTAGAAGCTGCTGGTGCTAAGGTTGAATTGAAATAGAACAAAAATTTTTCTCTAAGCCAATCCATCTATTTTAGTGGGTTGGCTTTTGGCGTTTTTATTCCGCCATGTTTTGGCGGAGGTAATTAGTTACAGGTAAAAAATGGCGACTCGCAATTTTGAGAATTCTCTTTTCAGAAAAAATTTTGGTAATGCCGGTAGTAAGGAGGCGATCCCAAATCTTATTGCGTTACAAAAAGAATCTTACGCCAGATTTCTTCAGGCCGATGTGTCGCATGAGAAGCGCGAGAATGTCGGTATTCAATCAGTCTTTAATTCCTTCTTCCCGCTCTCTGACTCCGCAGGTCGCGTTACGGTTGAGTTCCTTAGCTATTCTTTAGGTAAGTCCAGATACGAGGCGGAAGAATGCTTTTCTGCTGGCCGTACTTTTTCTGCGCCTTTACATGCGCAGCTTCGTCTAGTATTGTGGCATCAGGAAGAGGGAAATGAGGTAAAAGAGATCCGCTCAATCAAAGAGCAAGAAGTTTATCTCTGTGAAATTCCATTAATGACAGAGACTGGTAGTTTTATTGTGAATGGTGCAGAGAGAGTTGTTGTTTCGCAAATGCGTCGGGCACCAGGAGTTTTCTTTGACAGTGAGAATGTAAAACTTTCTGGATCAAAATCTTACTCCGCCAAGATTATTCCACATATTGGTTCATGGCTTGATTTTGAGTTTGATAGTAAAGACATCCTGCATTTTCGCATCGATAAAAAGAGAAAGATTCCTGTTACTTCACTCCTACGCGCTATTGGTCTAAGTCCAGAATCAATCATTAAAACTTTTTATGGTTCTGTTGATGCATCTTATACCAAAAATGGTTGGGCAATCCCTTTTGATGCTGAATCTTTCGTTGGGAAAAAGGCTCCTTATGATTTGATTTGCGCCGTTTCTGGTGAGGTTAAGGTTGAGGCTGGAACTAAACTAAATCGTAAGCTGATTGACAAACTACAGGTTGAGAAGTTCACTCAGTATTTGCTCACTAATGACGTTCTTCCCGGTTATATCGTTGCTGCAGATCTAGTTGAATCAGAAACTGGAGAACTCTTGTTGGATGCTGGCTCTATCATTACCACCGAAAGTTTGGAAATTTTGCATAAGCTAAACTTCATTTCTGTTTCGATAGTGAATCCAAGCAAATCAAACATTGGTCCATATCTCTACAACACGATGTTGGTGGATAAGAATCCAAATCAACGCGAAGCCTTATTTGATATTTATCGCGCTGTTCGTCTTGGCGAGGCCCCATCTTCTTTTGAGGTGGCAAAAAATTATTTTGAAAATCTCTTCTTCAATGACACGCGTTACGATCTATCAGATGTTGGTCGCATGAAGATCAATCACCGTCTTGGTACAAATGTTCCAAAGACAACTCTTTTCCTGACCAATGAAGATATCATTCAAACCATTAAGATTCTAAGCGATATCAAGCATAATGATCTAAAAACAGATGATATTGACAATCTTGCGAATCGTCGTGTGCGTGCAGTTGGTGAGTTAATCGAGAATCAGTTACGCATTGGTATGACGCGCATTGAGAAGGCTATAATGGAGAAGCTAAACTCAGTTGAGGTCGACACGGTAATGCCGCAGAGCCTTATCAATTCTAAGCCGCTGGTTACTGCAGTTAAGGATTTCTTCGCGACTTCCCAGCTCTCCCAATTCATGGATCAAACCAATCCTCTTTCCGACATCACCCACAAGCGTCGTCTATCAGCCCTTGGTCCTGGTGGCTTAACCCGTGAACGTGCTGGTTTTGAGGTGCGTGATGTTCACCCAACTCATTATGGAAGAATATGTCCAATTGAAACCCCAGAAGGTCCCAATATTGGTTTGATCAACTCACTTGCGACCTATGCCCGAGTTAATGATTTTGGTTTTATTGAAACTCCTTACCGCAAAGTAGTGAATGGCAAAGTCACTAATGAAGTAAAATATCTTTCAGCAATGGGTGAAGTTGATTTCACCATTGCCCCTTCAAATGTTGAGATTGGTGAAGATGGTCGTATCACATCAGATTTAGTAAGCTGCCGCAAGAATGGTGAATTCATCATGATTACGCCGGATAAAATCGATTTCATCGATGTCTCAACCAAGCAGATTGTTTCAATTGCTACCACACTGATCCCTTTCCTTGAAAATGATGATGCGAATCGCGCCCTGATGGGTTCGAACATGCAACGTCAAGCTGTACCTTTGCTTCGTCCAGATGCGCCTTTGGTTGGAACTGGAATGGAAGCGGTAATTGGTGCTGATTCGGGAGCGGCATTATTTGCCAAAAAAGATGGCGTGGTGAAGTTTGTCGATGCTTCGCATATCGTGATTGAATCAATGGATGGAGATTCTTCTTCCGTTGAGATGTACAGCCTTAAGAAGTACCAACGCACTAACCAAGATACCTGCATTAATCAAAGACCAGTTGTGACAATTGGAGAAAAGGTAAAGGCTGGACAAATAATCACCGATGGTCATTCGATTGCTGGTGGCGAAATTGCACTTGGTCAAAATGTACGCGTCGCTTTCATGCCTTGGAACGGCTATAATTTTGAAGACTCAATCATCATTTCCGAAAAGCTTTTAGCCGATGATACATTTACCTCGATCCATATTGAAGAGATGGAAATTATTGCGCGGGATACGCGCCTTGGGCCTGAAGAAATAACGCGTGATATTCCAAATGTTGGGGAAGAATTTTTGACCAAGCTTGATGAAGAGGGTATCATCCACATCGGTGCCGAAGTAAAACCTGGTGATATTATTGTTGGTAAAACAACACCGAAGTCCGAGTCACCAATGACGCCAGAAGAAAAGTTACTGAAGGTAATTT
>VGDN01000143.1 GCA_016869695.1 Alphaproteobacteria bacterium | reverse complement strand
TAAAATTCCACAGATGTCGCTTCGAAGGCGAGTGCACATTTCCCAAAAATTTTCAGCTCACAAAAGGTGTGAATGTGGATGACACAACCGTCGCGAACATCACTCACGCACTTAATCTCGACGCAGGCGAATGCGGGTTGAATATGGCGCCATCGGTTCACTGCCGGGTTACTTCCGCTAAGGAACTCAAATCCTCTCTTACCGCCACCAAAACTCCAGGCTAAAATCACTCTTAAACATGTTGCATCCGTTACCCTGACCCTTCGCCAAGCTCGGGAGTTAAAGGATGAAGGACGCGGTATGTTTAAGAACGACTAAAAATTTCTTGCCTTTTTATCCCCAAAAATTCTTGTGCATTTCTTAAGAGATGAGCATGGCACGAAGCCTTGATCCTCAAGGCTTCGTGAGGGGTCAGATTTTTTATTTACAAATAAAAATCGATTCATACGTTGCCGCGCTCTTTTTTTAAAAAAGACTTTTTGTAAACCGTTACGAGATCATGTGCGCCATGGCTCCGTCAGCGGTTTAGTTTCTTTAATCTTCAACCAATAAAAGAGATGGAACAAGAGCCGGAGCAAGGACACGCCAAGGTCCACTATCTGAATTTCACTAACAACGAATCGGCTCTAAGCACAGTTGAAAAAGAAGTATTTACCCTAAAACCCTCGATCCCTGTTTATTTTTTACGCCCTGCCGCTCTAAAGCGTGCCGCTGATTTCTTCCTAAAAAATTTCCGTACCAACAAGCATCAAAGTGATGTTCTTTATTCGGTGAAGAGCAATCCAGATGTCGCGGTTTTGCGCCATCTTTTTAATGCTGGCATCAAGCATTTTGACGTCGCCTCACTTGCTGAAATCCACCTGATCAAAGAGCTGTTTGGCGAAGAAGCATCGATGTATTTCATGCATCCGATCAAATCGCGCGAAGCAATTTTTGAAGCTTATTACAAACACGGCATTCGTGACTTCTCCCTCGATTCCTTCGACGAGTTAAAAAAGATTTTGGAAGTCACCAACAACGCACGCGACCTTGGGCTACATGTGCGCTTGGCCATCTCCAACTCTCACTCTGCGATCGATCTCTCCCGCAAATTCGGCATCTTGCCTTCCAAGGCGATCGCCTTGGTGCGCAAAACCAGAATGGCTGCGAAGCGTTTTGGTATATGCTTCCATGTCGGCTCACAATGCATGGATCCAGCTCAATATCGCGGCGCGATCATGATTGCCAAAGACCTCGCCGAAAAAGCAAAAGTGAAAATCGACGTGCTCGACATCGGTGGTGGCTTCCCTTCGCTTTATCCCAACATGTCTGCGCCGAATCTTTCAACTTACTTCGCCGAAATTTTTGACGCGATTTCGCAGATTAATCTTGATAGCGAATGTCGTATATGGTGCGAACCAGGACGCGCTTTGGTCGCTGAAGCCGGATCTCTTTTGGTTCGTGTCGAAGGCCGCAAAAACAACATGCTTTATTTGAATGACGGAACTTATGGCGGCTTGTTTGACGCCGGCACTCCGAACTTCATCTACCCAACTCGTGTAATCAGAATAAAAGGTCGCACGCCTCTCGCTGCCAACGGAACTTCTTTTGGATTTTACGGCCCGACCTGTGATTCGCTTGATGTAATGAAGGGTCCATTCTACTTGCCAGAAAACATCTTTGAGGGTGACTACATCGAAATCGGCCAGCTCGGCGCTTACTCTCGCAGCATCCGCACCGAGTTCAACGGCTTTAACAAGTATCTCCAAATCGAAGTCACTGATGAGCCTCTGGCTTCGATGTATGTTGAAAGCGAAGAGCAAAGAGAAACGGAACTGATTTCCTCCTCCTAAACAAGCGCACAGTGCAAAGGTGCACAGTGCCCAGGCTCTCATAACCTCTGAGCACTGGGCACTGAGCACTGGGCACTGATTAAAACATGGTTACCAAAAAAGAGCTTCTCAGCCGTCAAGTTAAACATATCGACATCACTAAGTTTGATGCGCGTCCGATCATCGCTGCGATGGATCACATGTCCTTCACCTCGCGCGATTTGGCTAGAGCCACCGAGATCTTCAACATGATGCTCGCTGACAAAAAATGCTCGACCATCCTTACTCTTGCTGGCTCAACTTCTGCCGGCGGCTGCATGAAGGTTTATGCCGATATGATCAAATTCGGCATGATTGACGCCGTGGTCGCCACCGGCGCTTCCATCGTTGATATGGATTTCTTCGAGGCGCTGGGCTTCAAGCACTATCAAGGTACGCCCCATGGAGATAAGGGCATCGATGACAAGTTCCTGCGCAAAAACTACATCGACCGCATCTATGACACCTACATCGATGAACGCGATCTGCAAAACTGCGACGGCACGATTTTTGCGATCGCTAACTCTCTAGAAGCGCGCCCTTACTCCTCGCGCGAGTTCATCTGGGAGATGGGAAAATATTTGAAAAAGCATGCAAAGAAGAAGGAGTCGTTGGTTGAGCTGGCTTATGACCACAACGTTCCAATCTTCTGCCCAGCCTTCACTGACTCCTCCGCCGGCTTTGGACTCGTGCTGCATCAAGTAAAAAATCCAAAGAAACACATGACCATCGATTCAATTGCCGACTTCAAAGAACTTACCGACATCAAGATTAAAGCTGGCACGACGGGCTTGCTGATGATCGGCGGCGGCGTGCCAAAAAACTTCGTGCAAGACACCGTAGTCTGCGCCGAGATCTTGGGCGAAGATGTCGACATGCACAAATATGCCGTGCAGATCACTGTTGCCGATTCGCGTGACGGCGCTTGCTCCTCTTCAACACTCAAAGAAGCCTGCTCCTGGGGCAAGGTCGACACAACTTTCGAGCAGATGGTTTATGCCGAGGCCACTTCTGTTATTCCGCTTCTTGCCTCTGATGCTTATCATCGCGGTCACTGGAAAAAACGCGCGAGACGGAACTACGCGAAGCTGTTCTAATGCATGAAAATCGCTTGTGCGCAACCTTCTGACCTCGATCAAATTTTTGACATCTGCGCGCAAAATCGAGTCGCTAACAATCTCGAAAAATTCACTGCCGAAGATTTTTCAA
>VGDN01000142.1 GCA_016869695.1 Alphaproteobacteria bacterium | reverse complement strand
ATCTTCATCGCTGACTGGCGTGATGGCAGACGGTTCATCTGCGCGATGCCTTGATTGATGTCGTTAACATTCAGTGTTTTGTTCTCGATATTTCCGAAGGCCGTAAACTTTTGCATCCGCTCCCTTAAGCCATCCCCACCCAAAGAAAGTGTTTCGATTTTTCCTTCGATTATTTGCAGCTCGAGGATTCCGCTTTGTAGATTTTGCTTTGGCGCCAACACCTGCACAGTGGCGTATCCATTGGCGTGATAGTGATCACTAACCATCTTGATGATCTCCGTAAACAGCTTAGCATCTAGGCATCTTCCCAGGAATGGTTTGGTGATTTTTTTCTTAAGTGATGATGAAAGAGACTTGGCATCAATAAGCTTAATCTCTTGCAACGCAACGCATGTTCTCATCTCTCCAGTAACCACCTGCTGCGCTCCTTGCGCCTCTTCTTTTTTTAAGCGCTCATGTTCTTTCTTGATGGTCTCAAACTCTGCGGTGCGCTTTTTTTCTTCGAGAATATTTTGTTGCTGACGCGTGATCCAATCCTGCTGATTAATGATGTCTTGCGCCTCTTCGGCCTTGGAGGTGTGTGATAAAATGAGTAAGCAACAAACAACTAAGATGGTGGTTTTGGTGGACATGGGATATTGATGTGAGGATTGTTTAGTGCCAGGTGCCCAGCGCCCGGCGCTCAGGTTATCATAACCTCTGAGCACTGAGCACTGAATATTGGTCGGGGCGGAGAGATTCGAACTCCCGACCCTCTGGTCCCAAACCAGATGCGCTAGCCAGACTGCGCTACGCCCCGAGAAAACGTGCTTAATGCACGTTTTACTCACAAACTTTTTTAGTTGTGTGAGTTGCACTCGCTTTCGCTCGTGTCGGCTCGATTAAACGGAGTAGATTTTCCGACTTAACCGAAAACTTTAAACAAACTCTAACTACGATTTTGTAAACGCCTCAACGCACGTTTACAAACGCTTCCGGCTCGATTAAACGGAGCAGAACTCTCCAGTAAAACCAATAAAAAAAGGGCGCGCATAAAACTGTTCGCCCTAACAAAAGTCAATCCACTCAATGAAAATCTCATCACTTATCACACTCCTCTTCTTACTTCCCAACATCGCTCTTGCCTGGAATGGTTATGATTATGACAACAAAACAGCGGTTGAGATAGGTCCAGGAAAACTTGTTCGCAAAGGCTTGTTGATTGAGTTCTATGATTCCAAACTCGACAAATATCACACTGCTAAGGTGATGTTTGTTGAGTCCATTGCGGGTGGCACGCGTATTCAGTTAATAGATTTGGACAGTGGTGAAGAAATAACATTGATAATGCAGGAAGAGAAGAATGATGAAAAATAACCATTTAGCCTCTCCTCCAACTGCCATGGAGCGTTGAGAATCAACATCCCACACGTATTCATCTTTTTGTTAGTTTTTATTTTTTGCTCGCAAACCACCCGCATCTTCTTTTCGAATTTCAGTCCCGAAATTTTTTGGTAAAAATTTTCTAAGAATTTTTCTTCACCTTGGATGATTGGATACCAAACCAAATAGACCCCATGTGCAAAGCGCTTTTGTGCCTCCTGCAAGCCAGAAATTATTTTTTCGTAATCGGTAGAAATTTTGCTTTGATCTTTTTCGAAAGCGGGATCGATGATGATGAGGCCACGTCGCTCGATTGGGGGCAGTTTCGACTTAAGCAACGAAAAGCCATCACAGTTAAGCAGTGTAAATTTTTGATTACCGGCGAAGTGACGGCGCAGCGAGAAGAAATCCTCTCGATTCAACTCAGCGAAAATCGCACGATCTTGTGGGCGGATGAAATGTTTTATGATCAGTGGTGAGCCGGCGTAGAATCTGAATCTGGGCTCAACACTTTCCTCTTCATTGCTAGCGCAGTGAAGCAATTCATCTGGCAACGTGGATTGCTTCGCCAAGCTAGTCTTAGCTCGCAATGACGGAAAAGAATCGGGATTTAGTTTTTGCAGAATTTTTAAGTAACTTTCCGGCAGATTTTTTTGCTGAAAGATTCTTTGAATACCTGTCGAAGCCTCACTAGTCCTAAGCGCACGCTCATCCATCAAATCATATTTCCCAATTCCTGCATGCGTATCCAAAACAAAAAACGGCGCCGGTTTTTGGTGAAATTTTTCGAGACAAAAAACTAGAATAATGTGCTTAAAAACATCTGCAAAATTTCCGGCGTGATAGATGTGGTGGTAGTTCATGAGTTATTTTAGATTCTTGATTTTTGACTTAGCCCTTCCTCTTCCTCGTCATTGTTAGCGCTTTAGCGCGAAGCAATCGATTTTTAGTCTCTAGTATGTCGATTTATTTCGTCACTAAAGTGGCTCGCAATGAAGAAAGTAGCTTGTTACTCAACTTATCTCGACTCACCTGAGTTTGCGCGTAATAACCTTAACAGCGCTGGTTCCACAACAACAAGTAACTTACCATAAACCTGGTTTTATTTTGGTCCTTGGCTTCAAAGAATATTTAGCCTCTAGAGGATCCTTTTTTGCCTGCGTTAATGAATTAACTCTTTTTCTAACCTATCTTTCAAAATCTAGTTAGTTCTTTGCTCATTCTTTACCCAAAGAATATTCCCGTAATGATGTAGTTTAGTAAGAGGATGGTGATTGATGAGGCCACGACGGAGTTGGTTGTAGAGATGCCTACTCCTTCGGCGCCGCCATGGGAATTATAACCGAAATAGCAGCCCATCACCGAGATCGCGAAGCCAAAAAAAGCAGCCTTGGTCAGGCCGGAGAGCACGTCGATTTTTTCTAAAAATTTTAAGGTGTTGTTGATGTATGGACCGGGTGAGAATCCTAGGGAATGCACGCTTACTAGATATCCACCCATCACGCCAATGACATCAGCAACTACGACCAAAAGCGGCATCATCAGCACGCCGGCGATGATTCGCGGCGCGATTAGATATTTAAACGGATTAGTCGAAAGCGTGCGCAGAGCGTCGATTTGCTCAGTAACCTTCATTGTGCCTATCGCTGCGGCCATAGATGCGCCAACGCGTCCGGCCACCATCAAACCAGCAAGCACAGGTCCGA
>VGDN01000141.1 GCA_016869695.1 Alphaproteobacteria bacterium | reverse complement strand
AGAAGAGGTGCGAAAAGAAATCGCTGAGAAGGTGGAATATTATCCATATGTTGACATTGCCAAACTCGGCGACGCGCCGCGTAATGAATATCTGCCAACGCGCGAAACCTACGAGAGAGGAAGGGCTGATATGGCTAATGGATTGCCGGCAAATCTTTTTGATCTGAACTATGATCTTAGATTGGCGCCACCTTTTCGTGTTATTGGTGCAGAGTTTGATGCTATACGTGTTCCAAAGTCAGATGTGTTTGGAGTGGCTACCTACATGAATGACAAGAGTTATTTGTTGGTCGGCAAGAATTCGCTTTCGAAATCGCTCGACGAAGTTAACTCGCAAAGAACCAAAACCGATGTGGAGATTAGTGTCATGCTGGTTCGCGAGAAAAAAGAGATGGAGCGTAAAAAAAGAATGAAAGGGATTTTTGGTAGTGATGTTGGACTGGTTGATGAGTTAGCTATGGAGGAAAAAAAGCCGGAGGATGTTGCGGCAAAAACCACTGATGCCTCTTCGAGCAAGTCAAAGATGGATGGGGTGATTGACAATGTGTCAGGATTCGTCAGGGGCGTCATCAAACCGAGCGAGTCCTCTTCCCAGAAAAAATGAAGTTTTGTCAGTGTGCTACAAGTCTACTAACCATTCTTGCTATGCTGTTTGCTACTCCGGCACATGCCAAGAAACACAAAAGAATTAAAGTTAGGCAAGTCAGCAAGCCACAAGCGGTGAAGGAGGTGAGCTACTCTCTCAGGGATGCAGAATATTATTTTTTGATCGATGCTGATACCAAAGAAGTGCTTCTTGCAAAGAATGCTGATGTGCGCATAGCTCCCTCTTCGATGACTAAACTGATGACCGCTTATGTTGTGTTTGATCTGGTCCGGCAAGGCAAGGTAAGTCTGACTAGCCAGTGCGTTGTTGGTAAAGATGCCTGGCACAAATCCGGCTCAAGTATGTTTCTAAACTATGGCGATATTGTCTCTATTGACCAGCTGGTGCAAGGCTTGTTGGCGGTTTCAGGAAATGATGCGGCGATTGCTTTAGCAGAAAGTACTGCCGGTGGAGTGGCCAAATTCGTGGCTTTGATGAATCAGGATGCGGAGGAATTGGGTTTAAAAAATAGTCACTTTCGTAATCCGCATGGCCTCAACGAGTCAGGGCATTATATGAGTCTACGTGATTTGGCGATGCTGGCAGTCCGCCTCTATCAAGACTTCCCACAATATTCGAGTTATTTTGGTATTCCGGAATTTACCTATCGCAACATCACACAGCAAAGCCGCAATCCGTTGATCAGAGAAAATTATGACGGAGTGGTCGCTGGGAAGACTGGCTACACCAGCGATGGTGGCTATGGTGTGATTGGCATAGTTAAGCGTAGCCATCGTCGTCTAATCGGCGTGGTGAATAAGGCGCACACGCCGCGCCAGCGTACTAAACTCATCACTGAGCTATTCGACTACGGATTTCAGCACTACAAAAAAGTTATTTTGTTCGAGAAAAATAAACAGGTGGCGCGACTTCCCGTTTGGCTTGGTAGTGAGTCAGAAATTGAGGCGGTAACTCATCAGGAAATCGCTTTTAACCTACCAAGTAACAAGATGCTTGATGCGTTGAAGGTCAGCCTGAAATACAAAAATCCGCTTTATGCACCAATCGGTGAGCAAACAAAAATCGCTGAGTTAGTTGTTGAAGATGGTGGTAAGGTCTTGCGCTACCCGCTTTTTGCCAAGGAAAAAATTGACAAGGCAGGACGAGTCAGAAGGATGGTGCAGATTCTCTCCTACCGAATTCGCAACATATTTAATTAGCTCCCAGTGTGGAATTGCCCAGTGCCTAGTTTTATGGCACTGAGCACTTTTGCATTGAGCACTGAGTACCGAAATAATGGACATAAAAATGCTCATGCGCCAGGCGCAAGAGGTGCAAAAGAAAATGCAAAAAATTCAGGAAGATCTGGCGAATAAAGAATTCGAAGGCGCTTCCGCGGGCGGTATGATTAGAATCATCATAACTGGTTCGGGCTTAGCACGAAGAATCACCATTGATCAATCACTTATCAACAAAGAAGAAAAAGAAATTTTGGAAGACCTGCTGATCGCCGCATTCAACGATGCTAAGAAAAAATCTGATGAAGGCTCCAACGACACGCTCCGTTCCGCCACTGCTGGTATGCAGCTTCCTCCGGGGTTTAAAATCTAACTATCGTCACCCTTCGACGGGCTCAGGGTGACTGCTTGATTCGTCATGTTGAGCCTGTCGAAACATGACCTTTCTTTTAACAGATGAAAGTAAAGCTCTGTGGCTTTACCGAAGAGAAATCCTTACGTGCGGCGATTGAGGCAAAATGCGATTTTATCGGTTTTGTTTTTTATGAAAAATCTCCGCGCTACATCGCGCCTGAGGCCGCTGCGGCCTTAGCTTCGTTGATTCCTGCTGAAATAAAAAGAGTGGCAGTTGTGGTTGATCCTGATTTTGAGTTGCTCAGCAAAATATCTAGAAATTTTTCTCCCGATTTTTTTCAGTTTCACGGCAGCGAGACGCCGGAATTTTTACGCATAGTTAGAAAAGATTTTCCCGGCATCAAAATCATCAAAGCCCTATCCGAGTACTGGGCACTGGGCACTGGGCACTTTGAAGATGTGGTTGATTTTTTTCTCTTTGATTCAGCAACCCCAGGTAGCGGAAAAATTTTTAACTGGGAAATATTACGTGGATTAAAGACCAAAAAAGATTGGTTCCTATCTGGTGGTCTCAACATCAACAACATCGATGAAGCCCTGCAAATCAGGGGTGCAAAGATGATCGATATTTCTTCCGGCATAGAAAAATCTCGTGGCGAAAAATCGCCAGAGATGATTTTGGCGTTAATGAATAAAATTCGAAATGCTTCTCAAAATTCGTAATTTTCTATTTGGCAGTCCGCGCGATCCGTTCGACAAGGAAACGCGCCGCCATATTTCACTCGCAGCATTTTTGGCTTGGGTTGGGCTTGGGGCGGACGGGATTTCATCTTCTTGTTATGGTCCGGAAGAAGCATTCTTGGCGCTTGGCTCGCATGAGGAGTTAGCGATTTATTTGGCGATCGTCACGGCGCTGACGGTATTCATCATCTCTTACGCCTATGTTCAGGTGATCGAAC
>VGDN01000140.1 GCA_016869695.1 Alphaproteobacteria bacterium | reverse complement strand
CGGCCGAAGCTTCCTTGGTCACGCAAAATCAATATTTCTGCGGCCGCTCCGATCCACATTCTCGACAATCTCTTCGCCGACAAAACCCGCTTCGTCACGCGCTCAGTCGCCAACCACCTAAACGATATTTCAAAAATCGATCCCGACCTGACGGTTAGCACACTTTCGCGCTGGAGAAAGTCAGGAAAGCAGACCTCCAAAGAAATGGATTATATCACCCGCCACGCCTTGCGCTCACTCATTAAAAGCGGCGATTCAAATGCGCTAAAACTCTTGGGCGTTACGCAAAATCCAAACGTAAAAATCTCAAACCTGAAGCTATCCAAAAAGATCGGGATGAATGAGGCTCTCGAATTTTCATTTACCCTCAAAGCCCACGAGGCCACGCGAATCATCGTTGACTACGTCATGTATTTTCAGAGCAAATCTGGACATCTGCGCAACAAAAAGATCTTCAAACTCAAAAATTTCTCTCTTGCCAAAGGCGAGGATTTCACACTTGCAAAACGCCATTTGCTACGCGGAAATATGACGACGAGAAAAATCCTGCCCGGGGAACATGCACTTGAGATCCAGGTGAATGGAAAGCCTTGCGGCAGGAAGTCGTTTTGGATTGAGATGTAAGTCCTGAAAATGTTCCACGTGGAACATCAACTAAAATCCAAATTCCCATGCCCTACCTTTGGACTGCACTAAAATCAGGAGACAAAGTTGCGTTTCTTTCTTCGTCCTGCCCAGTAACCGCTGCCGACAAAGCCAGCTTTGCTAGTTTGTTAAGCGAATGGGGGCTACAGCTCTACCAACCGGTCGATCCAAATTTATTCTGCACAACGAGCCTGTCGCGGTAACGCTAAACATTGCGAGCCGCAACCACTCTGCTGCCTCGTCAGTCTCAATTTCAGCTTGTAAGTAACTTTTTCCTAACAACTTTTGCCCGCGGGCAAAAATCTTTTTGGATCCTCTGAAATCAAAGCATGAAGCCGGTAAGTCCTGAGTTGAAAAATTACGAAAAACTGCTCGCAGAGGTTAAGGGACATGTGCTTGGCACTGAGGCATTTGTCACTCGTAAGCGGGTGGAGATGGCTTGGAACATTGGGCGGTCTATCTCCAGGCATCTTGCGGAAAATGAAGAAACTTACGGAAAACATGTTGTCAAACAGCTGGAAAAGGATCTCGGAATCAGTAGCAACGTGCTTTACCGCATGCAGCGCTTTTACCGCTCCTACCCAAATCTCGCCGAGACAAAGCTAAGCTGGAGTCACTACCGCGTCCTCGCCGGCGTGAAGAAAGATAACGAGCGAGCGCTGTTGGAGAAGTCGGCAAGCAAGAGAAACTTGTCAGCGGAAGAGTTGCAGCAAAAAATCAGTAAAAAGAAATCCACTCCCAGAGCGGTAAAGGAGCGGCCGGAGACGGTTCTTCGTCCTCAGCGCGGTCGGCTGTTTTGTTACAAAATCACTAAGCGCCCCGCCTCCGACGCGCTTTATTTCGACTGCGGTTTTGGGATTTTTAAAGAAGCTGGCGAGGAGCTGCCGAAGGGCGTGGAAATCGTTGAAACGGTAAAGCGCGGCAAAAATTATTTACTACAAAAATCAGACGCGAAGCCACGCCAGATATATGTCTACAAGGCTCACCTGGTTCGGATCATCGACGGCGACACTCTTCATGTCGACCTCGATCTCGGCTTTGGCATCCGTCACGAAGAGAAGCTGCGTCTGCGCGCAATCGACGCGGCAGAAGGCGGGACAAATGATGGCAGAAAGGCGACTTACAGCCTAACTAAAATTCTTGAGAAACTGCCTTTCTTGGTGGTCAAGACCAACCAAACCGACATCTACGGCCGCTACGTCGCGGATGTTTATTTGCCGAATGAAGAGGAAAAAATGTCACCCCAAGAAACCGCCGACCGCGGTACTTACCTAAATCAACTACTGCTCGACAAAGGACTGGTTGATCTCTACTAAATAGACTTCTTTCAAAACCCCCTTTTTTAACCCAACTGAGCGGTTGGTTCGATGCTCGAAGCTCACCGTAGTCTTTATACGCCTCGCTTCGTGCTTCGATCCGCCCTCCATTTGGACTGAAAAAGGGGGTTTTGAAAGAAGTCTAATGTTCCACGTGGAACATTTAGAGCTACGCCTTCTTCGCTTTGATTTCTTCTGCAACCGCTGCTGGCACTGGTTCGTAACAATCAAATTCCATTGAATAGCTGGCGCGGCCTTGTGACAAGGAGCGCAAGCTGTTTACGTAACCAAACATTGCCGCAAGTGGAACTTTGGCGGTGATCACCTGCGTCACGTCACGTGCTTCTACATTTTGAATCTGACCACGGCGCGAATTGATGTCGCCGATGACGTCGCCCATGTAATCTTCTGGAGTAACAACTTCGACCTTCATGATTGGCTCAAGGATGATCGAACCGGCTTTTTCCATGGCTTCGCGGAAGGCGGCACGAGCAGCGATTTCGAAGGCGAGAACGGATGAATCCACGTCGTGGTAAGCACCGTCAAGCAAGGCAGTTTTTAATCTCACCACTGGGAATCCAGCGAGGAAGCCGGTTTCTTTCGCCGACTTCAAACCCTTTTCAACACCAGGAATAAATTCTTTTGGAACGCGTCCGCCCACGATTTTGCTTTCGAAAACGAAATTTTCTTTGTCGTCGGCAGGAAGTGGTTCGAACTGAATTTTAACTTTCGCGAACTGACCGGAACCACCAGATTGCTTTTTGTGCGTGTAGTCAATTTCAACCGTCTTGGTGATCGCTTCGCGGTAAGCCACTTTTGGTTGGCCAATATTGGCATCGACTTTGAATTCGCGCTTCATGCGGTCGACGATGATTTCAAGATGCAGCTCACCCATCCCTTTCAAGATGGTTTGGCCAGACTCTTGGTCTGATTCGATGCGCAGCGATGGATCTTCCGAAGCCAAGCGTGACAAGGCCATACCCATTTTTTCTTGGTCAGCAGTTGATTTTGGTTCAACCGAAACTTCGATTACCGGCTCAGGGAAAACCATGCGCTCGAGAACGATGTTGTAGTCAGATTCAACAAGAGTGTCGCCAGTGGTTGTGTCTTTCAAACCAGCAAGGGCAACGATGTCGCCAGCATAGGCTTCCTTGATGTCTTCACGGTTATTGGCAT
>VGDN01000139.1 GCA_016869695.1 Alphaproteobacteria bacterium | reverse complement strand
GATCTTCAGAAGAGAGCTTAACAAGCAAGGTCAGCTCGCCGCTGTTGTAGACAGTGTTAAGCTAAAAGACGGAGTTGCCGCAGAAGTCAGTGGAGCCACAAAAGAAGTGCTTGGGGCTGTGTTTCCTGGTATCGGGAGTTTGGTTGGATATGGCATCGATCGCACAGTTAAAGGAGTTGAGCGCTCCCTCAAAGACTGCCGACCAAGATGATTGGGGCAAGTTTACTAAGGCTTTAGCAACGGAGTTGGTGAAAAGAAAATCTTGCGGATTAGCAGATTCGAAGGATGTCAAGAAGCAAGCAATAGAAGATAGCGTGAATATTCTAACCCAAATCCAAGCTGGAAGATTCGGAAGTAAGACAATCGAAGATGGCAATCTTGTTGGTGATCTTGCTTCTATTGTTGCGCCGTCGGCAAGTTGTAAACCTGAAAAATTTGCTGCGCTTGGCGCTGTTACTCACCACCCTGTTCTAGCTGCTTAATCCACAACCTACTTACCTTCTCCAATAGGGAATTTTGCTCACACCGATTGTGAAGATGTGTAAAGTCGAGCCCGTCCATGTCCTGATCTTGTGCTGCGCATGAGTAAAAATACTCCCACTTGCCGCTCTCACTTTTTCTTTTTTGCAAACACTGCGAACACACACCTTTGAGCATGCACTGCATCGGCGCGTTGAGGCTGGTGATGGCGATTGGTGCGCTTTGTAGCGCCGGAATTTCATGACGAAGTCGTGCGACTTCGTGCATTAGGTGGTTGTTACCGATGGTAAAAATGCGGTCGAGTTTAGGGAAGGGGTTAGGGGTGAAGAAATGCTGTTTGATTGCGTCGGTGACGGAGCCTTGTAAACGGCTGCTGGACGCGGGTTCATCATTGATTGAGATCACTAGTTTAGCACAGGATTTTTTCATTCGTTCTTCTTCTACAACGAAAGAGTTTTTGCGGTAGCCGGCGAAGAAGATAACGTGGCAACCCTTGGCGCTCATTGCTTCAGCGATGGCTATTAGCGGTTGGTTACCCCGTCCACCGCCGATCAAAAGTACGGTTTCATTATGCGGAATCTCAGTTGGTTTACCAGATGGACCCATGAAAACACAGGGCTCGCCCGGTTTGAAGTTTTTGATTAGATGCGATGATCCACCAGTGTCCACAACAATCCCGCTGATGATTCCATGCTTACGATCAACCGATAGCGCCGTCACCGGCACGCCCTCCATCACCATCACCTGATTCCCGATTTTTGGTGCAAGCGCATGGTAGTTTTGCAGACGAAAAATATGTCCGACTTCAGTTTGCTGCGCCAAAAGTGGAGCTTGTACGAAGACCTGAAATACGTGATCGGAGAGCAGTTCCACCTTTTTGATTCTAACCGGAAAATCCTCGACTACCGACCTCCGACTACCGACTACCGACTTCCGACTAACCTCGTTAGTAATCTCCCGACTCCCATTCTTCGCACTCGCCATCGCCTTCACCACGTTACCCTCGAAGTCGGGATGAAGATCACCGAAGAAACTCACACCCTCTTTAATCAGCACGCTGCCTGGCTGCGTCGGTTTGAAATATCCACCCGCAAGAGGCAGGTCTAGACCATCTTCCAGCACCGGTGCGACATTGGGATGAGTGCCGGCGGCGATCAAAATCGTTTTGCATTCTAGGCGCTTTCCATCATTGCAGATTAAAGCTTTAGCTTGATTAAACTTGTCGATCTCAACTTCAGTTGGCGTGATGTTTTCGACGAATTCGATTCCTTGCCCGAAAGCTTTGGTTAGTTCTTGATGGTTGAGCCTGTAAGCTGGGGAGTCTTGTAGCTTTTTGCGGTAGAGGATTTTTACAGGAGGAAAATCTTGTGGCTGCAAAAACTCCTCCGCGATTTGTTTCTCTTCTTCACTTAGCAGCGGCCAGATTTTTTCCTTCCCGATTAGTGCGATTCTTTCGGCGAATTTTTTTACCTGTACTTTGTAGTAAGCTTGTACCTCGCATGCCGTGTCTACAGCCGTAAGGCCTCCGCCAATCACCACTGACGGCATTCGTATTTGCAAGTCGGTGAACAGCTCTTCTTTAGACGCTCCACCGAGTTGTAGCGCCATCAAAAAATCTGAGGCCGATCTCACGCCCTTCGCGAAGTTATTCTTTAGATTGATGATATTTGGTCGACCGGCACCAATACAGAGTGCAACATGGTTGAAGCCATATTTCTCAAAAGCGATTTTTTCGGTGATCGACGAGCCAAAACGAATGCCACCAAACATACTAAAACTCTTGCGGCGCTCAAGAAGTAAGCGGATCAAGGTGAGGTAGTTTTTCTCCCAACGCGCGGTGATTCCATATTCCGCGACCCCACCGAAGCCCTGAATCACGCGCTTTGAGAGAGGTTCGAAAATATCATCAACAAACTTTATTGGCTCGTTCAGAAGTTTTTCGGGCAGTGGTTCGATCTTTAATCCATCAATTGCAACCACCTCGTGACCGTCATTCAAAAGATAATGCGCGAGCGTGTAACCAGCGGGTCCGAGACCACACACTAAAATCTTTTTTCCGGTATTTGGCAGCGGCAGTTTTTTTTCGGCGAGCGGATTCCAGCGCGTAAGCAGTGAGTAAATCTCGAAGCCGTAAGGCAGCGACAAAACATCTTTTAGCACTCGCGTTTCAACTTGCGGAATGTCGACTGGGTCCTGTTTTTGGAAGATGCAGGATTTCATGCAGTCGTTGCAGATGCGGTGTCCGGTGCCAGCCAACATTGGGTTGTCGACACAAGCAACGGCAAGTGCGGCAACCGAAAATCCCTGCGACTTCAACAGATTCATCTCGGAGATTTTTTGATCTAGTGGACAGCCCTTGTGCTCATGCAGAATCGGCCAGCAATCTCTACCTTCCGCGGCCATCTCTGCAGCATTCTCAAGCTTCCGCTCCTCACCGTATGTCTTTATACGCCTCCGGTGCGGGTCTTGAAAATGCTGCAGATCTGGCTCGCGGAAGCGAGATTGCTGGCCGATTCTTAAACCAGTGCGACAGGAATCTTTTTTCTGTTTGTGACAGAAGATGCAGTAGTGCGCCTCACCTTGCGAACGGTTTAGGCCATAGCCTTGGTCGGTTAGATCAAATCCAGTGCGCTCGGTTTTTTCTTGCGGCCGAACAAGATTTTGCGGATCTATTTTTTGCGGAAGGATGAAAAGCGCGCCGTTTTTGTGAAGCTGGCGTCCTGCGTCGGAGTAAAGCGCAA
>VGDN01000138.1 GCA_016869695.1 Alphaproteobacteria bacterium | reverse complement strand
TTATGTTCTTGGCACTGAGCGTCACGAGTCACGGCGTATCGACAATCAGCTGCGCGGCCGCTCGGGACGCCAGGGTGACCCGGGTCGTTCGAAGTTTTTCTTGTCACTTGAGGATGATCTGATGCGAATTTTTGGCTCGGAAAAACTGCAATCTTTGCTAACAACTTTCGGCCTCAAAGAAGATGAGGCGATCTTCCACCCTTGGATCACCAAGACGCTTGCCGGTGCGCAGCAGAAGGTTGAAATGCGTAACTATGAGATCAGAAAAAACCTGCTGCGTTTTGATGATGTTGTGAACTACCAGCGCAAAAACATCTTTGCTTTGCGCAACGAAATTATGGATGCAGGGGATGTTTCGCAAAAAATCAAATCTTTTGTAAGCCAAATAAATCAAGAGCTCATCGAGGATTGCATTCCAAAAAATTCTTACGCCGAGCAATGGGATTTGGATCTTTTGGAGAAGGAAATTTTCCGGATTTATGGTTTTAAATCCGAAGTAAAAGCAGAAGGTGCGCGGGACGGCGTGACTGAAAAGGAAATGCTGAATTTTGTACAACAACAGGTGGATGTGCTTTTTGCCGACAAGGAAACGCGCTACGGCGCCGAAATTATGCGCCAGATCGAGAAGCAGATTTTCTTGTTCACGCTCGATTCGGAATGGAAAGATCACTTACTTTCACTCGATAAACTACGGCACGGTATCAACCTCCGTGCTTATGGCCAAAAGGATCCACTCATGGAATATAAGCGCGACGCTTTTAATCTTTTTGAGGAGGTGATGCTTAGGATCGAAGAGCAAGTGGTGAGTAGATTTGCTCATGTTCAGATCAACCTAGCCGAAGATGGAACCGCACTAAATCTGGTTGCGCGCGCTCCGAAGCAAAAGATGTTTGAAAGTAGAAATGATCCGGCGCTAGAGCCACGCGAGACTAAACCCGTACGTCAAAGTGTACCGATTAAAACTAACGTAAACCCAGAGGAGCGTAATCCACGTGATCCACTGACTTGGGGAAATGTTGGCCGGAATGAAGCATGTCCTTGTGGCAGTGGGAAGAAGTTCAAGCAGTGTCACGGGTAGTCGCAACTATTTGCAGAGCTTTGGGATAAATTTTATGCTCTTGCTCGAGGATTCTAGCAGCAAGAGTTTCTTTGTTGTCGCCTTCTAAAATTGGTACGGAGGCTTGTAGAATAATGGGGCCGGAGTCCATCTCTTCGCGAACGAAATGCACAGTGCAGCCGGAAATTTTTGCACCGGCCTTAAGTGCGTCACCTACGGCATCAGCGCCTTTAAATTCTGGAAGTAGAGAAGGGTGGATGTTGATTAGTTGATTAAACCAGCGTTTTACAAACCAGGCTGAAAGCAAGCGCATGAAGCCCGCAAGGCATATCATCTCTGCACCAGATTTTTCGATTCTTTTACTGACTTCTTGGTCAAACTCTTCGCGCGTAGAAAAATTCTTATGCTCAACAATCGCAGTAGGGATTTTTCTCTGACTGGCAAATTCAAGGCCTGCGGCACTTTTTTTGTTGGATAAAACCAAGACGATTTCAGCAGGAAAATCCTTATCCTCGCAAGCTGAAACTAGTGCCTGCATATTACTGCCGCGGCCGGAGATGAGGATGGCGGTTTTGATTTTTTTCACAGGAAGAGAGGTTTCATTTTTGCCACAGCCTGCCTCACTTCTTCCTCACTACGAATTAGTGATAGCCTTACGAAGCCTTCTCCGCTCTTGCCAAACGAGCTGCCGGGTGACATCGCCACGCCGCATGTAAGAATCATTTTTTTGCAGAAATCGAAAGAGGAGAGGTGAGAAAATTTCTTGGGAAGTGCTGTCCATATAAACATGCTGGCCTTAGGTTTCTCAATGCTCCAACCCAACTCTCTTGCAAAAATATCAACCAGAAATTTGCCGCGTGACTTGTAAAGTTGGCGTAAGTTTTGCAGGTATTCATCGCTTTTGGCTGTAAGTGCCTCGGCCGCTACCATTTGTAGTGGATTGAAAGAGCCGTAATTGAGATAGGATTTAATCTTGTAGAGCGCACCAACCAAATCCTTGTTGCCGCAAGCAAAGCCAACGCGGCATCCAGCCATGGAATAGCTTTTGGAAATGGAAGAAAATTCGATCGCAATGTCTTTCGCGCCTTTAACCTCTAGGATCGAATGCGGTTTGTCTTTTTCGTCGAAATACAGCTCGGCATAAGCGATGTCGGAGATGATATAGATTTGGTGCTTGCGGCAGAAGGCGACTAACTCCTCATAAAAATCCAAACCGACGATTTCGGTGGTTGGGTTGCAAGGATAAGACACGATAACAGCCTGCGGCTTATGGCTTGTCGACTCGACATGCTTTTTAAACTGCGCCAAGAAATCTGACGCTGCGATGGCTTCGATGTGATGAAGATTGGTCTTGGCGATTACGAAACCGAAGCTGTGGATGGGGTAAGAAGGGGAGGGGATGCAGATGTAGTTTTTGTCGTCAGAAATAGCGGTGGCAAGTGAAGCGATACCCTCTTTGGCGCCAATAGTGACAAGACTTTCTGACTTGTAATCAAGCTCAACCCCGAAGCGTCTTTGGTAATAATCGCAGAGAGATTTTTTCAAAATATCGATACCGCCAGTAACCGAATAGCCAAAAAGTTTCGGGTCACGAACCAGCTCAGCAAGCCGATCCATGACATGTTGCGGCGGTGCGGAATCGGGATTACCCATGCCAAAATCTATAATCTCTAAACCGCGCGCAACCGCTTCTTGTTTGAGGTGATAGATGGCAGCGAAGATGTAAGGCGGGAGTTTTTTTGTTAGATAAAAAGGCATTTTTGAAACTCAGATAGTGGCACATCCTTTTTCCTGAAGGCTTCGCCGATTTTTTTAAGAAGGATGAAAGTGAGTTTTTGCTTCTCGTTTTTTTTGTCTTTGTAGAGATGCGAGATGAGATTTTCTTCGTTCCAGTTTTTTCTGATTTTTTTGGGATCAGTCACGAAGCCGCATTTTTCTAAGTGTGAAGAGATGCGCATAAAATCATTTTCGGAAATTTGCGACATCTTGGCTGCCATCTTCATCCCCATAGCCACCGCTTCGCCATGTAAAATTTCGTCGGAATAGTTTGTTTCAGTTTCAAAAACATGGCCGAAAGTATGACCAAAATTTAGTAAGGCGCGCTCGCCCGATTCGTGCTCGTCGCGACTAACAATCTCGGACTTAATCTCGCAAGAGCGTGTGATGATTTTGCTTAG